>DAIEEM010000055.1 GCA_027325905.1 Rhodocyclaceae bacterium | reverse complement strand
GTAGGCGAGGTCGAGCATCGCGGTGATCTCCTCTTCCTTGGCGCCGTCGAACACCGGCGTGGCGAAAGGCACGCCGCTCTTCAGGTTGCCGGCCATCTCGATGATCTCGACGTCATTCACGGAACTGAGGTCGTCGCCCTTGCCATGCGGGCTGTAAATCTTGTTGAGGAACTTGCGCACCTCGGCGGCGTTGGCCTCCGCGCGCAGCATCTCGGCGATCCGGTTGCCCAGGCCCTTGGCGGCCCAGCCCAAGTGCGTCTCGAGAATCTGGCCTATGTTCATCCGCGACGGCACGCCGAGCGGGTTGAGCACGACGTCGACGGGCGTGCCATCCTGCATGTGCGGCATGTCCTCGATTGGCACGATCTTGGAAACGACGCCCTTGTTGCCGTGACGGCCGGCCATCTTGTCGCCGGGCTGCAGGCGGCGCTTGACGGCGAGGTAGACCTTGACCATCTTCTGCACGCCGGGCGGCAGTTCGTCGCCTTGCGTCAGCTTCTTCTTCTTGGCCTCGAAGGCGACGTCGAAGTCCTTGCGCGTCTGTTCGAGGGACTCGCGCAGGTTCTCGAGCTGCTGCTGGGCTTCCTCGTTTTCCAGCGCGATGTCGAACCAGTGGTAGTGTTCGAGCGACTCCAGGTAGGCCTTGGCGATCTTGGTGCCCTTGGCCAGCTTCTTCGGGCCCTTGGCGGCGACCTTGTTCACCAGCAGCTTCTCGATCCGCGCGAAGGTGTCGCGCTCGACGATGCGCATCTGGTCGGCCAGGTCCAGCTTGTAGCTCTTCAGCATGTCGTCGATGATCGACTGGGCGCGCTTGTCGCGCTCGATGCCTTCGCGCGTGAACACCTGGACGTCGATGACCGTGCCGGACATCCCGGAGGGGACGCGCAGCGACGTGTCCTTCACGTCGGAGGCCTTCTCGCCGAAGATTGCGCGCAACAGCTTCTCTTCCGGCGTCAGTTGGGTTTCGCCCTTGGGCGTCACCTTGCCGACCAGCACGTCGCCGGCTTCGACTTCGGCGCCGATGTAGACGATGCCGGAGTCGTCGAGACGGCCGAGCTGGGTTTCGCCCAGCGTGGCGATGTCGCGCGTGATTTCCTCGGCGCCGAGCTTGGTGTCGCGGGCAACGACGGTCAGTTCCTCGATGTGGATCGAGGTGAAACGGTCGTCGGCGACGACGCGCTCGGAGATCAGGATCGAGTCCTCGAAGTTGTAGCCGTTCCAGGGCATGAAGGCGACCAGCATGTTCTGGCCGAGCGCCAGCTCGCCGAGGTCGGTGGAGGCGCCGTCGGCCACCACGTCGCCCTTGGCGATGATGTCGCCGACCTTGACCACCGGCCGCTGGTTGATGTTGGTGTTCTGGTTGGAACGGGTGTACTTGATGAGGTTGTAGATGTCGACGCCGACTTCGCCCGGCACGGTCTCGTTGTCGTTGACGCGCACCACGATGCGGTTGGCGTCGATGTAGTCCACCGCGCCGCCGCGCAGCGCCTGTACCGCGGTGCCGGAGTCGACCGCCACGGTGCGTTCGATGCCGGTGCCGACCACGGCCTTTTCGGGCCGCAGGCAGGGCACGGCCTGGCGCTGCATGTTGGCGCCCATCAAGGCGCGGTTGGCGTCGTCGTGTTCCAGGAACGGGATCAGCGAGGCGGCGACGGAAACGATCTGGCCCGGCGCCACGTCCATGTACTGGACTTCTTCCGGCCCCTTCAGCTCGAATTCGCCCTTGAAGCGGCAGGACACCAGTTCGTCCTGCAGCCTGCCCTTCTTGTCGAGGGTGGCGTTGGCCTGGGCGATGATGAAGTTGCCTTCCTCGATCGCCGACAGGTATTCGATCTGGTCGGTGACGTGGCCGTTATCGACGCGGCTGTAGGGCGTTTCCATGAAGCCGTACTCGTTGGTGCGCGCGAACAGCGCCAGCGAGTTGATGAGGCCGATGTTCGGGCCTTCCGGCGTTTCGATCGGGCAGACGCGGCCGTAGTGGGTCGGGTGCACGTCGCGCACCTCGAAGCCGGCACGCTCGCGCGTCAGGCCGCCGGGGCCGAGGGCCGAGACGCGGCGCTTGTGCGTGATCTCGGACAGCGGGTTGGTCTGGTCCATGAACTGCGACAACTGGCTGGAGCCGAAAAATTCCTTGATCGCCGCCGAGATCGGCTTGGCGTTGATCAGGTCGTGCGGCATCAGGTTGTCGCTCTCGGCCTGGTTCAAGCGCTCCTTGACGGCACGCTCGACGCGCACCAGGCCGGCGCGGAACTGGTTCTCGGCCAGTTCGCCGACCGAACGCACGCGGCGATTGCCGAGGTGGTCGATGTCGTCGATTTCGCCGCGGCCGTTGCGCAGCTCGGCGAGGATGCGGATGACGTCGACGATGTCCTCGTTCGACAGCGTGGCGGAGCCGAGCAGGTCTTCGCGGCCGACGCGGCGGTTGAATTTCATGCGACCGACGGCGGAAAGGTCGTAGCGCTCCGCGGAATAGAACAGGCCGTGGAACAGCGTCTCGACGGCGTCTTCCGTCGGCGGCTCGCCCGGACGCATCATGCGGTAGATGGCGACACGGGCCGCCCACTGGTCGGCGGTCTCGTCGGCGCGCAGCGTCGAGGAGAGATAGGGGCCGCGGTCGATGTCGTTGACGTAGAGCGTATTCAGATCGCCGATGCCGGATTCGGCGAGCTTCGCCAACAGGCTTTCGGTGATCTCGTCGTTGGCCTGGGCGAGGATTTCGCCGGTCTCCGCGTCGACGACGTTATGGGCGATGACGCGGCCGAGCATGAACTCGTCGGGCACGAAGATCTTCTTGATGCCGGCTTCGGCGAGATCGCGGATGTGCTTCGCCGTGATGCGCTTGTCCTTGGGGATGATGACCTTGCCGGCCTTGTCGGTGAAGTCGAAGCGCGCCAGTTCGCCACGCAGGCGCTCCGGCACGATCTCGAACTGCACGCCCTTCTTCGACAGATGGAAATGGTCGAATTCGTAGAAGGTGGCGAGGATCTGCTCGGGCGTCTGGCCGATCGCCTTGAGCAGGATCGTCAC
>DAIEEM010000043.1 GCA_027325905.1 Rhodocyclaceae bacterium | reverse complement strand
ATGACGCCGGCGCAAATCGACGTCCGCACGGCGCGGCTGGAAGTGGCGGGCGTCGGCTCGGTCAATGCCAGCCTGCTCTGGGACCGCGTGCGCGACGAGGCGACGGCCTGGAGCTTCGTCACCGAGCGCCTGGACCTGGCGACCGCCATGCGCGAGTGGGTGCAGCCCTGGCTCACGCAACTCGGCTTTCCGGCGTGGCGCACGCAAGGCCATGCGCTGTTTTCCGCCGCGTCGAAGAACGGCCGCCTGCTGCGCTTCTACGCCGGGCTGGAGGATGCGACGCTCGCCGATTCCACGGGCCACATCCAGCTCTCCGGCATCACCGCGCGCATTCCGTGGGAGGCCGATGCCGCGACGCAGGCCGAGTTCGGCGTCACCGCGGGAACCTTGGGCGATCTGCCGTTGGGCAAGTTCTCCTTCCCGATCCGCATCGCCGGCCGCGAAGCGCGTATCCGCAATCTCGTGGCGCCGATGCTCGACGGCAAGTTCAGTATCGATTCCCTGACGCTGGCCCGCGGCGACGACGGCTGGCGCGGCGATTTCTCCGGCGGCATTGTCGGCATCTCCATGCCCAAGCTTTCCCGTGCGCTCGGCATGCCGATCATGGCCGGGACTTTTACGGCCGGCATCCCGCGCATCGCCTACGACAAAGGCACGCTGGCGCTCGATGGCGCGCTGGCGATTCAGGTTTTCGACGGCGTCGTCGCCGTGCACCGCCTGCGCGTGATCGATGCCTTCAGCACCCAGCGTCGCTTCCTCGTCGACGTCACGGCGCAGAACCTCGATCTCGGCATGCTGACGCAGACCTTTTCCTTCGGCAGCATTTCCGGCCGCTTCGACGCCGACCTTCACGACCTCGAAATGGTCGGCTGGAAGCCGCTGCGCTTCGAGGCGCGGCTGGCCAGCCGCCCCGGCGACTTTCCGCGCCATGTCAGCCTCGGCGCCCTGCGGGACATCACGGCGATGGACGAGTCCGACGGCGCGAAGGCGTTCAAGCAGTTGCCGGAGCGCGCGATCGACTTCGGCTATGCGCGCATCGGCATCGCCGCCACGCTGGCGAACGGCGTCTGCACGATCGAGGGCATCGACGGCGACGGCCAAAGGGAATCGCCGCGGGACGGCATCGTGCTGATGGAGGGCAGCGGCTTTCCGTCGATACGCATCATCGGCTACAATTCCCGCATCGACTGGGACGCGCTCGTTGCGCGCATCCGCGAGGTTCTTGCGGGCAAGTCGGCAATGCTCGTCCAATGAAGAAAACATATTCCCTGCTGGTCGCCTTGCTCGTGCTCGCCGGCTGCGTGAATGTCCAGGTGCATTTCCCGGCTGCACCGCCATCGGCCGCGAGCGACGCCAAGACGCCCGCCGATACCAAGACTCCCGCCGCTACCGAGACCCCATGATTCCCGTCCTCGTCTTCGACATCGAGACCATTCCCGACATCGTCGGGCTACGCGCGCTGCACGGCCTGCCGGCGGAGTTGCCGGACGTCGAGGTCGCCGAACTCGCTTTCCAGCGCCAGCGTGCGAAGAACGGTTCCGACTTCCTGCCGCACTACCTGCAGCGCGTGGCGGTCATCTCCTGCGTCATGCGCGGCGACGACGGCTTCAAGGTCTGGTCGCTGGCCGAACCGAAGCTCGACGAGGCCGAGATCATCCAGCGCTTCTACCACGGCATCGAGAAATACACGCCGCAACTCGTCTCCTGGAACGGCGGCGGCTTCGACCTGCCGGTGCTGCACTACCGCGGCCTGATGCACAATGCCGTGGCGCCGCGCTATTGGGACATGGGCGAAGGCGACTTCCGCGACAGCCGCGACTTCAAGTGGAACAACTACATCGGCCGCTACCATACGCGGCATCTCGACCTCATGGACCTCCTGGCCATGTACCAGCCGCGCGCCAACGCGCCGCTCGACGAACTGGCGAAGCTCATGGGCCTGCCGGGCAAGCTCGGCATGGACGGCGGCGCCGTCTGGAGCGCGTATCTGGCCGGCCAGATCGACGACATCCGCGACTACTGCGAGACCGACGTCGTCAATACCTATCTCGTGTACCTGCGCTTCCAGCAACTGCGCGGACACCTGACGCGCGAGGAGCATGCCGCCGAAGTGGCCCTGGTGCGCGAGCAAATCGCGGCGCTGAAGCTGCCGCATTGGGAGGCTTTCCTGGCTGCCTGGGGCGAAAGCGCCGCATGAACCTGCTCGCGCTGGAAACCTCGACGCGGCATTTGTCCGTGGCCTTGTGGCGCGACGGCGCGGTGAGCGTGCGCGGCGCCGAATCCGTCACCGGCGGCTCGGCGCTGGTTTTGCCGTGGGTCGACGAACTGCTCGCGGCAGCGGGTATCGCCATGGCCGACATCGACGCCGTCGCCTTCGGCGCCGGTCCCGGCAGTTTCACCGGCCTGCGCCTCGCCTGCGGCGTGGCGCAGGGACTCGCCTGCGGCCTCGACCGGCCGGCGCTGGGCGTGTCGACGCTGGCGGCGCTGGCCCTGGCGAGCGGCGAGGCGCGCGTGTTCGCCTGCCTGGATGCGCGCATGAACGAGGTGTACTACGCGGCCTACGAGGTGAAAGGGACGACGGTCGACGAGATCCAGGCGCCGCGGGTGGCGCCGCCCGAAATGGTGGCGCTGCCGCCCGGCGCCGGCTGGGTCGGCTGCGGCGACGGCTATGCATCCTATGCCGCGGCGCTGCCGGCGCCGTCGCGGCTGCGCGCCGACGTCCATCCGACGGCGGCGGCCATCGCCGAACTCGCCGCGCCGCGCCTGGCGCACGGCGAGGGCGTCGACGCCGCGCTCGCCATGCCGCTGTACGTACGCGACAAAGTGGCGCTGACGACGGCGGAGCGCCTGGCACGCGGCGGCGTGCGATGAACGCCGTCCTCAATCGGCGCCTCGACTACCGGCCGATGCGGCCGGAAGACGTCGTCGACATCATGGCGATCGAGAAGCGGATATACCCGTTTCCCTGGACGGCGGGGAATTTCGTCGATTCGCTGGTGTCGGGCTACAGCTCCTGGATTTGCCGCGAGGACGGCATCATGGTCGGCTATGCGGTGATGATGATCGGCGTCGAGGAAGCGCACCTGCTCAACATCAGCATCGTCGCCGAGCGCCAGCGCGCTGGCCTCGGCGGCACGCTGCTTGGCTACCTGTTCGCGGTGGCGCGCGCCGCCGGCGCCAGGCGCATGCTCCTGGAAGTGCGGCCGTCGAACGCAGCGGGCTGCGGGCTCTATCGCCGTCACGGCTTCGTCGAGATCGGACGCCGCCGCGGCTATTATCCCGGACACGGCGGCCGCGAGGATGCTATCGTCATGGAGCGGGGGCTGTGAAGCGAGCCCGCCTGCTGCGCGAACTTGGTCTGGGGCCGGTGTGGCGCCTGCGCCATCGGGCCGCCGCGGTGCCGCACGGGCCGGCGACAACGGACCAGGTGGTGGCATCGGCCGAGCCGCCGGCGCGGCGGACCTTCGTCGCACCCGCCTCCGGCGACCGCGCCGTCGCCATCGCCGCCATGGGCTGGGACGAATTGCGTGCCGCGGTGGCGGCATGTCGCGCTTGCTCGCTATGCCAGCAGCGCAAGCAGGCGGTGCTCGGCGTCGGCGA
>DAIEEM010000024.1 GCA_027325905.1 Rhodocyclaceae bacterium | reverse complement strand
TTCACACGGCAGGGGTCACTGGTTCGAAACCAGTACCGCCCACCAAAGTATCTTACGGATGCGGAAGGAAATGTCCCGAGAACCATAACTTTGCCGCTAGGCAAGGTTATGCTTCCAAGTTGGCCTGGCAAGAATATGCTTCCAGCCATTGTCGGCCGATTTTGACGTTGAAGGCAGTTGCGATAGTTGCCTTATACGCGCATCTCTGAAGTCCTACCTTCCTTACCGGCCAGCGTCAGCTATGGAATACATGGGCGTCCTGGCCGACAGTACGCCAGGAGGTCTCTCCATTGCGGCCATTAGCTGGCGGCGGCTATCTGTGTGAGTGCCTTCCGATAAGCACGTTATCAACGTGGCGCGCAAGGAATGGGGCATCCATATCGAGAACCCCATAGTTCCCGCTGCCCTTCGCGCCACGTCGTTTCGATCTGCTGCAGGCTGCGGTCGTACCACGGCGTTGCATCCGCCGACGCGGGTTCCGCGGCGGCGGCAGAACCTGCGGCACCCGCTACGACCAGATAGGCAAGCGCAAACCGACGGAGCGGGATGGGCATGGGCGCGCCTGGGCCATCGCCGCACTCAAGGCTCGAACGAAATTCTCGGCAGTGCGGCTTCGGCTTCCTTCGGGTGCTTCTCGCCGGCGGCCTTGGCCTCGAAAGCCGGCAGCGTTCCTTTTTCGCCGCCATGAAGAACGTCTTCGTTCTCTTGCCTTGGTTTGCGGGTAAAGAGAAACTTGAGCATCGTCGAATCTCCTCAACAATGGGCCGATGCGGCCAGCTATCGTTACGATGATAGCAGCAGTGCGGTCTATTCAACTTGAGGCTGCCAGTGGCAGCGCGGCGGATCGCGCGTGTACCTTGTCGTAGGCCGCGAGCAGGCGGCGGTGCAGGTCGCAGCCGTCCAACTGCAGGCCCGGCGCCGCCACGCCGAAAAAGCGCGACCGGCCGCCCAGCAGCGCTTCGGCCTCTTGCAGGGCGGCGGCACCGAACAGTTGCGAGACGGCGTCGCGGAACGGCGCCGCATCGCCGAGCTCGAGCAAGACCTCGATGCAGCGGTAGACGCGGCGACGCGCGGCATCGATGTGTTCGAAATGCTTGATCCAGTCGCAGCCCTCGCGGATCGCCGCTTCGTCCTTGACGGCGAGCGCCAGCAGGGTCTTCAGTTCACCGACGCGCAAGTCTTCCCAGAACGATCCGGCGTCGGCGGCGAGGCCGATCAGCGCGGCCACCGGGCGTTGGTCGGCGATGTCGCGCTCGTCGAGCATCGCCAGCAGTTCAGCGCAGGCGTCGTCGTCGAGCGCCGGCAGATTGAGGATGGCCGCGCGGACATCGTTGCCGACGCTGTTGTTTTCCCATTCCAGTTCGTCTACTGGGTAGATCTCCGACATGCCGGGCACGAGGATGCGGCAGGCATAGACGCCGAGATGGTCGAAGTCGGCGACGTAGATGTCGTGGCCCATGGCGTGGATGCGGTCCACCAGCCAGGCATGGTCTGCGGCGGTGGTGGCGCTGAAGTTCCAGTCGGCGAACGCGAAGTCCGGCCGGTTGCCGAGGAAGTTCCAACCGACGATGCCGCTGGAGTCGACGAAGTGGATTTCGAGGTTGGGCGAGCCGGCGATCTCGTCGAGGTCGAAGCCCGGCTCGGGAAAGCCGCCCAGGGCGTCGAGCGCACGTCCCTGCAGCAACTCGGTGAGCGCGCGCTCGAGGGCGATCTCGAAGTGCGGATGGGCGCCGAAGCTGCAAAAGCAGCCCTGGTCCTGCGGGTGCAGCAGGGTGACGTTCATCACCGGATATTCGCCGCCGAGCGAGGCATCCTTGACCAGGATGCCGAAGCCGGCGGCGCGCAGGCCGGCAATGCCGGCGGCGATGCGCGGATGTCGGGCGACGACTTCGTCGGGCACGTCCGGCAGGCACAGTCCTTCGGCGATGATGCGGAACTTGACGTGGCGTTCGAAGATTCCCGACAAGGCTTGGGTGCGCGCCTCATGCGGCGTGTTGCCGGCCGACATGCCGTTGCTGACGTAGAGGTTGCCGACGACGTTGACCGGAAACCAGACGGTGGCGCCATCGCGCTGGCGCACGTAGGGCAGGGCGCAGATGCCGCGCGCTGCGTCGCCGGAATTGAGGTCCACCAGCGCGGCGGCGGCGATGCTGCCTTCCGGGTTGTAGAGCCGCTGTAGTTCGGGCGTCAGCAGTTCGTCCGGCCATTCGCCGGCGCCGCCGAGCGGGAACCAGCGTTCCTGCGGATAGTGTACGAAGCCGCGCTGCGCCACCTGTTCGCCCAGATAGTAGTGGCTCCAGAAATAGTTGCAGGACAGGCGCTCGAAGAACTCGCCCAGTGCGCTGGCCCGCGCCGCCAGTTGCGAGGCGCCCTTGCCGTTGGTGAACAGCAGCGGGCAGTCGCGGTCGCGCACGTGCACGGACCAGATGCCGTCGACGGGATTGAGCCAGGAGCGCTCCTCGACGGCGAAGCCCAGGTCCGCAAGCCTGGCCTGCATGGCGGCGATCGACGATTCGAGCGAGGCATCCTTGCCGGCGATGAAGCTTTGGGTGTGCATTGGAAGGGAAGGGACGACGGGAGGCGCAGCATAGAATCCGGCGACCGAACTGTCCATCGCAAAAGGGGGCGGGCCCGCGGCAACAGCGTCAACAACGCGTCATGTTGAACCTTCATCCTGGGTTGCGGTCACAAGCGGGCGATCGCGGCGGGGGAGTCGTGTCGTCCAACCACCGCGCTGCGCCGATTATGCCCCTCTGGAAAATGGCGGCAACGTACCCATTTAATGGATTCCTTATTATTGGAAGGAACTGAACGGTGATGGAACGAACGATATTTGCTGCCTTGTTTCTGCTGGCGGCCGCCACGATGGCCGGCAGCGCCGCTGCCGCTGCGGAACCGACCCTGCACGAGGTCTATCAGGCGGCCGAGGCCGGCCGTTTCAAGCAGGCCGACGCGATGATGGACCAGGTGCTGAAGAACCACCCGAGCAGCGCCAAAGCGCACTTCGTCGAAGCTGAACTGCTCGCCAAGGAGGGCCGCACGGACCTGGCGAAGGGCGAATTGGCCACCGCGGAGCGGCTGGCGCCGGGCCTGCCTTTCGCGAAAGCGGAAGCGGTGAGCGGATTGAAGGCCCGCCTGTCTCCCGCGGTCGTCGCGCCGCCGGCGGTCACCCGGCAGCCGCAGCCGGCGGGTAACGACACGCCGTGGGGCTACTGGCTGCTCGGCGGCCTCGTCTCCGCGGCCTTCGTCTTCTTCCTGCGTTCGCTGATGCGGCCGCGCGTCTTCCCCGCCGCGGGCTACGGCGTGCCGGCTGCCTACGGTCCGGGCGGCGCCCAGACCTTCGGCAGCGGCGGCGTCGGCCCCATGGGGCCGATGGGCCAGATGGGCGCGACGGGCGGCGGCATGGGCTCCGGTATCCTCGGCGGGCTCGCCACCGGCGCGGCCATGGGCGCCGGCGTGGTGGCGGGCGAAGCCCTGATGCATCGCATTTTCGACGGCGGCGGCCATCAACAGGGCATGCAGCAGCCCTTCCAGTCTTCCGATGCCCCGGCAGGCCTGCCGAACGACGATATGGGCGGCAGCGATTTCGGCGTCGCCGACGGCGGCTCCTGGGATGACGGCGGATCGATGGGCGGCGGTGGCGACGACTGGAACTAAGATACTTCCGCGCCCCTACGCCTGAACCCGTAATCGCCGCGCCTCAGCGCGGCGATTCTTCTTGCAGGCAGCGCCAGCTCCTCGGAATGCGGACCCGCTACGCGGACGTCTTGCGCCGCTTGGCGGCTTCCCATGGCGGATCGACCTCCAGGCGCGCGGCGAGAAAATCCACGAGCACGCGGACGCGGTGCGGCACCAGCCGGTTGCCCGGAAGCACGGCGTAGATGCCGAGTTCGGGGATCGGGAAGTCGGCGAGAATCTGCCGCACCTGGCCGGCGGCGAGCGCATCGGCGCAGATGAAGCCCGGTTCGTAGCCGATGCCGAAGCCGCTGGCGGCGGCGAACAGCAGCACGTCGCCGTTGTTGGCTTGCAGCCGGCCGCGTACCGGAAAGCTCTGCATCTGGCCGTCGATGATGAAGTCCCACTTCTGCGTGCTGGCGCCGGTGTAGCCGAGGCATTCGTGATGAACCAGGTCGGCGGGGTGCCGCGGCTTGCCGTGGCGCGCGAGGTAATCGGGCGCGGCGACGACCATCATGCGGCTCGAACTGATGCGCCGTGCGACGTCGCCGGGCTCCAGTCGGCGCGTGATGCGTATCGTCAGGTCCAGGCCGGCTTCGAACAGGTTGCTGCGCTGGTCGCTGTATTCGGTGTCGAGGGCGACCTCGGGGTAGAGGGAAGCGAATTCCAGCAACAGCGGACTCAGGTGACGGATGCCGAAGCTCAGCGGCACGCTCATGCGGATTGGGCCGCGCGGAATCTGGCGGTCTTCGACGAGGTCCGTCTCGGCGGCTTCCACGAGGTTGAGGATGACCCGGCATTTCTCCAGGTAGGCGGCGCCGGCAGAGGTCAGCGACAGGCGGCGCGTCGTGCGCGCCAGCAGCCTTGCGCCCAGCAGCGCTTCGAGGCCGGCCACCTGGCGCGTCACCGCCGAGCGGGCGAGGTTCATCTGGCGGGCGACGGCGGAAAAGCTGCCGCTCTCGGCCACCCGCACGAACAGGCGCATCGCGTCGAATCGATCCATTGTTTGGTTTCCGGCAACAAACAATTCATTATTGTCACCTATTTCATTGCACGCCGCTGGGCTAGAGTGCGCCCATGTCTTCAGCAAGCAATCTGCCCAGTCCGCTCTTCGTGCCCCACGGCGCGCCGACGTTC
>DAIEEM010000012.1 GCA_027325905.1 Rhodocyclaceae bacterium | reverse complement strand
GGTCGCCGATTTCGTCGCGCCGCTGGTGCCGCTCGGCCTCCTGGCCGGGCGCATCGGCAACTTCATCAACGGCGAGCTGTGGGGCCGCATCGCCGACCCGTCGCTGCCGTGGGCGATGGTGTTCCCGCAGGTCGACAACTTGCCGCGCCATCCGTCGCCGCTCTATGAGGCGCTCGGCGAAGGACTGCTGCTGTTCCTGCTGCTGTGGCGGTACTCGGCGCAGCGGCGGCCGCGCGCCGCCGTCTCCGGCATGTTCCTGATCGGCTACGGTGTGGCGCGCTTTGCCGCCGAATACTTCCGCGAACCGGACGCCGGCATCTTCGGCCACTCCTATGTCGTCAGCATGGGACAGTGGCTGAGCCTGCCGATGATCGTCGTCGGCATCATTTTGTTAGCCAGAGGAAATACAGGTGACTAGACCGTTCAAGGTGCTGGGCGTCCAGCAGATCGCCATCGGCGGCCCGAGCAAGGAACGCCTGCGCAAGTTGTGGATCGACATGTTCGGCCTCGAGATCACCGGCAACTTCGTCAGCGAGCGCGAGAATGTCGACGAGGACATCGCCGCCATCGGCAGCGGCCTCTTCAAGGTCGAGGTCGACCTGATGCAGCCGCTCGACGCCGAGAAAAAGCCGGCGGTGCACGCAACGCCGCTCAACCACGTCGGCCTCTGGATCGACGACTTGCCCAGGGCGGTGGAATGGCTGACGGCGCAGGGCGTGCGCTTCGCCCCCGGCGGTATTCGCCGCGGCGCCGCCGGCTTCGACATCTGCTTCCTGCACCCCAAGGCCAGCGACGAATTTCCCATCGCCGGCGAAGGCGTGCTGATCGAACTGGTGCAGGCGCCGCCGGAAGTGGTCGCCGCTTTCGCCAAGTTGGCAGCGTGATGCCGTGAGCAACGACGCCGTCCTGCTCGACATCGCCGACGGCATCGCCACGATCACGCTGAACCGCCCTCAGGCGCTCAACGCGCTCGACCATGCCATGGCGCACGCCCTGCGCGACGCCGCCGAGCGCGTCGAAGGCGACGGCAGCGTGCGCGCCGTGGTCATGCGCGGCGCCGGTCCGCACTTCATGGCGGGCGGTGACATCAAGGCGTTCGCGGCCATGCTCGCCGCACACAGCGACCAGCGGCGCGCCGATTTCGAGCGGATCATCGGGCTGGTGCACGATGCGGTGACGCGGCTGCGGCGCATGGACAAGCCGGTACTCGCCTCGGTCCACGGCGCCGTGGCCGGCTTCGGCCTCTCGCTGCTGAACGCCTGCGACCTCGCGCTGGCCGCCGACAACGCCTATTTCACGCTCGCCTACTGTCACATCGGCACCTCGCCCGACGGTGGCGCCACCTGGGGCCTGCCGCGTCTCGTCGGCCTCAAGCAGGCGATGGAAATCGCGCTGCTCGGCGACCGTTTCGACGCGGCACGCGCGTTGGCGCTGGGGCTGGTGAACCGCGTCGTGCCCGCCGCAGAGCTCGAGACGGCAACGCAGGCGCTCGCCCGGCGCCTCGCCGCCGGGCCGACGGCCGCCTATGCCAAGACCAAGCGCCTGCTCGGCGAATCCATGAACCGCACGCTCGCCGAGCAGTTGCTGGCCGAGCAGGACAGCTTCGCCGTCTCGACGACGACCGAGGATTTCGCCGAGGGCGTGCGCGCTTTCATCGAGAAGCGCAAGCCGGAGTTTCATGGGCGCTGAAGCGCACCGACATTCGGGGTGGGAAGCGCTCGGGCCGACGGGGGATGCTATCGGCGTCGACTACCCGCTTCCCTTGGCGCGCGTTGACCACGGGCGAGAAGATCAGTCGGACGCCAGGAATTTCAGGCCGAGGATTCCCGCAACGATCAGCCCGATGCACGCCAATCGCAGCGCGGCGGCGGATTCCCCGAACAGATAGATGCCCAACGCGGCGGTGCCGATGGCGCCAATGCCCGTCCATACGGCGTAGGCGGTCCCCACCGGAAGCGCCTTCAGCGACCAGCCGAGCAGCACCACCGAGAGCACCATCAGTGCGATGGTGAACACGCTCGGCAACAGGCGCGTGTAGCCCTCGGAGTACTTGAGGCCGATGGCCCAGCCGACTTCGCAGAGGCCGGCGACGAACAGCACCAGCCAGGCGGCGCCGGCGGACAATGCGGGCATCTACACCCCGGCAGCGAAGACGGCGTCGGCCGCCGCGACGGTGGCGGCGATGTCGGCATCGGAATGCGCGGCCGAGACGAA
>DAIEEM010000333.1 GCA_027325905.1 Rhodocyclaceae bacterium | reverse complement strand
GCCATCTCCTGCAAGAAGCCGGGCGACGCGGCGCGCGTGCCGTCGCTGTGCCAGGCGCTGGCGCCGCATCGCAACGACAATGTCAAGCCGCTGCGCATGATGATCATGGGCATCCCCAACGTCGGCAAGTCGACGCTGATGAACGCGCTGGTCAAGCGCCGCATCGCCGCCGTCGGCGACGAGCCGGCAGTGACCAAGTCGCAGCAGCGCTTCGACCTCGGGCCGCGCATGAGCCTCATCGACACGCCGGGCTTGATGTGGCCGAAGATCGAGCACGACAGCGACGGCTTCATGCTGGCGGCGAGCCACGCCATCGGCACCAATGCGGTGATCGAGGAGGAGGTGGCGGCCTTTCTCGCCGGCATCCTGCGCGACCGCTATCCGGCGGCGCTGGCCGCGCGCTACGGCTGCGACCCGGCGGCGCTCGACGCTGTCGGCGTGATCGAGGCGGTGGCGAAGAAGCGCGGCTGCGTCGTCAAGGGCCGCGGCGGCGAACTCGACATGGCGAAGGCGTCGCTTATCCTGCTGACCGACTACCGTGGCGGCGCGCTCGGGCGCGTCAGCCTGGAGACGCCGGAGACGCGGCGCGCCATGCTGGAAGGGGCGCGGGTCGCCGTCGGCGGCAACGTCGCGGCCGCCGAGCGCGCCGACTCAGACGCCGAGTAGCACCATCTTCAGCGGCGGCTGGCCGTCGCTGCTGGGGAAATCCTCTTCCGGCGCAATCCATTCGACCGTGCGGAGCGGCCGCCCGGCCTTGCGTGCGCTGCGTTCCAACTGGTCGAGCCAGGCGTCGTGCGCCACGGCGGCGACGTTGTTGCAGCAGATCAGCGTGCCGCCTTCCGCCGTGCACAGCAGCGCCGGCTTGAACAGCGCCGAATAATCGTTGACCAGGTCGACGACGCCGAACGGGCTCTTGGCGTAGCGCGGCGGATCGAGGAAGACGATGTCGAACTGCCGCGCTTCGAGCTTGGGAAAGGTGGGCATGCGCTTGCCGCGCACCATCGTCGGCTGGCCCAGCCCGGCGAACTGGCGCATGGCGGCGAAGGCGTCGCAGTTGATGAAGCGCGGCCGGATCGGCAGCTCGTTCAGGCGCGCATTCTCCTTGCCGACGTCGAGGTTGGACTCGGCGAAATCCACGTTGACGACGAAAGCCGCGCCGGCCTTGGCGGCGGCGACGCCGACGCCGCAGGTATACGCGAACAGGTTGAGCAGGGATTTGCCGGGCGCCTCGCGCATGACGCGGCGGCGGCCGGCGCGCAAGTCGAGGAACAGCCAAGGGTCCTGGCCGGCGTGGCGCGCCTGGATGCGATAGCGCACGCCGAGTTCCTGCGCCACGCGCGGCTTCTTCGCGGCTTCCGTCGCTTCGGCGGAGAGGGTGTTGGCGATGCGCGAGTTCGGCTGGCTGCGGTCGTTGTAGACGAGGTCGAGTCCCGGCAGGGCCGCGGCGTAGAAGGCCGCCAGTTCGTCGACTTGGGCGGCGGCCAGCGGCTGGTGGAAACTCTGCACCAGCAGCAGGTCGCCGTAGCGGTCGACGGTCAGGCCCGGCTCGCCTTCGACGCTGCCGTGGAAGAGCCGGTAGGCGTCGGTGGCTTCGTCATGCAGGCGTGCCAGCAAGCCGCTGCGGGCGGTGAAGGCGGCGGCAAGTCGGTCGTGCAGCGGGTGGGACATGCTTGCCTTTCGTGATTGGGCGGCCATTCTACGGCAGTGCCGCACCAAAGCCTTACAATGCCGCCACTCTCGCGGAAGGAAACGCATGGAAGCGCGCATCAACGAGTTGGAGGTGAAGCTGGCCTTCGCCGAAGACTTGCTCGAAGAACTGAATCGCACCGTC
>DAIEEM010000304.1 GCA_027325905.1 Rhodocyclaceae bacterium | reverse complement strand
AAACTCGCCGACCATCTCGGCGTGGCGACGGAAAGCATCGTGCTCGGCAACGGTTCCAACGACGTGCTCGACCTCGTCGCGCGCGTCTTCCTGGCGCCGGGCCGCTCGGCGGTGTTTTCGCAGCACGCCTTCGCCGTCTATCCGCTGGCGACGATGAGTGCCGGCGCCGAATGCATCGTCGCGCCGGCCAGGCACTACGGCCACGACCTGGCGGCGATGCGCGCCGCGATGCGGCCCGACACGCGCGTCGTCTGGATCGCCAACCCGACCAACCCGACCGGCAATTTCGTGCCGCACGCCGAGCTGCGGACGTTCCTGCAAGACGTGCCGGCGGACGTGGTCGTCGTGCTCGACGAGGCCTACAACGAGTACCTGTCCCCGGCCGAACGCAGCGACACGCTGGCGTGGCTGAAGGAATTCCCCAACCTCGTCGTCACGCGCACCTTCTCCAAGGTCTATGGCCTGGCCGGGCTGCGCATCGGCTACGCCGTGGCGCAGCCCGAGGTGGCCGACCTGATGAACCGCGTGCGCCAGCCGTTCAACGTCAACAATCTCGCGCTGGCGGCGGCGATCGCCGCGCTCGACGACCATGTGTTCGTCGCCGAGAGCTACGACCTGAACCGCCGCGGCATGGAGCAGATGGTCGCCGGCCTCAAGCGCCTGGGGCTCGAACACATTCCCGCACACGGCAACTTCGTCACCTTCGCCCTCGCCGACGCCGCGGCGGTCAACCGGAAGCTGCTGCAGCAGGGCGTCATCGTGCGCCCTCTCGGGGGCTATGGCCTGCCCAATCACCTGCGCGTTACCATCGGCCTGGAAACGGAGAACGCGCGCTTCCTCGCCGCACTGGAGAAAGCGCTCTGATGCCGGCTTTCGGCAAGGTCGTCGTCTGCGGCGTCGGCCTCATCGGCGGCTCGTTCGCGCTGGCGCTCAAGGCCGCCGGCGCCGTCGCGGAAGTCGTCGGCCTCGGCCGCAGCCGCGCGCCGCTCGAAGAGGCGCTCGCCCTGGGCGTCATCGACCGCATCGCCGCCGACTGGGCGGACGCGGCGCGGGGCGCCGACCTGATCCTGCTGGCGATGCCGGTCGGCCAGATGCCGCCGGTGATGGCGGCGCTGGCGCCGCACCTGCAGCCCGGCACCATCGTCACCGACGGCGGCAGCACCAAGAGCGACGTCGTCGCCGCGGCGCGCGCCGCTTTCGGCGCTCAGTCGCAGTCGAAGGTCGATCAATTCGTGCCGGGCCACCCGATCGCCGGCGCCGAGAAAAGCGGCGTGACGGCGGCGACGGCCGGCCTCTACCGCGACAAGCGCGTCGTGCTGACGCCGCTCGCCGAGAACGGCGCCGCCGCGGTCGCGCGCCTAGCCGCCGCGTGGGAGGCGTGCGGCGCGAAGGTTTCGCAACTGGCGGCCGCAGACCACGACTGCGTCTTCGCGGCCGTCAGCCACCTGCCGCACCTGCTGGCCTTCGCCCTGGTGCACGACCTCGCCGGCCGCGACAACGCCGACCAACTGTTCGGCTTCGCCGCCGGCGGCTTCCGCGACTTCACGCGCATCGCCAGCAGCCATCCCGAAATGTGGCGCGACATCTGCGTCGCCAACCGCGCCGCGCTGATCAAGGAACTCGACGCCTACATGGCCGAATTGCTGAAGACGCGCGTGCTGCTCGCAAGCGCCGACGGCGCGGGGCTCGAAACGATGTTCGCCACGGCGCGGGCGCGGCGCGATCTCTGGCTCGACTCGCTGCAACCGCCGTCGGGCGAGTAGCGGCGCATGTCATGGAGAGCGCGGTGTTCGTCCGCTGTCCAGTGCGCGAGACGGCATCGCGACGGCAGGCGCAATCGGCCGTGGTTGCCACTGACGGGATATGTTCCGTCGATTAGGCGGTATACGTAACGTTAGACGGGCACATCTCCATGGCTAAGCGAAAGTGGTCTGATAAAGATTGGGAAATCGTGATTCGCCTTAACTCCGTTCCAGTCACGAAAGAGGAGCTATTGGATCTTGTAGGCGAAGCTGAAGAACTTTCCCGAGATCAAGCAGATGAACCGGGCGGTGGAATGTTCTTGATTGCGGCTCGCTACAAGGGAGACCCGCAGAAAGCACAGGCTGTCTATTTCCGAATGGAAGCACTGGCCCGCATTCTGGAGGCGGAGGCAGCCCCCGGATGGACGCTGCCAAAGCTTCCCGACGGCAGTATTCCAACCCAAGAGGCAGTCTTTTCCGCAGTTGCCTTCGAGCCATTAACTCGCGTCGGTGAAGAAATTGGCTTCGAGTCTGCATCCTTTCTTCGCCGTGTCCTAACGGAGGCGGAGGCAGAAGGTAATGCCTAGCCCGTCTAACCCGGCGTTCGAGAGGGACCTCGCGCGAAAAGCCGCGCGAGGTCCCTCAACTCCACGCTAGAAGAATCACATGAAGTCGACCCTCGCCCCCGGCCTCCGCTACGAACACAAGTTCGTCGTGCCGCCCTCGAAGACCGTCCCGGCGCTCTATCCGGAAGCGCCGGAGTTCGCAGCCATGCCGGAAGTTTTCGCCACCGGCTTTCTCGAGTGGGCCTGCATCAAGGCCATCAACCCGTATCTTGACTGGCCGCGAGAACAGACGGTTGGCACCCACATCGATGTCAGCCACGAGGCGGCCACGCCGCCCGGCCTTGAGGTCACTGCGACGGTGGAACTGGTCGCGGTAGAAGGCAGGAAGCTTGTGTTCTCAGTAGAGGCACACGACGGGGTGGATTTGATCTCCAAAGGGCGGCACGAGCGCTTCGTCATCGACAAGGAAAAGTTCGACGCCAAGGTGGGCCAGAA
>DAIEEM010000289.1 GCA_027325905.1 Rhodocyclaceae bacterium | reverse complement strand
GCCACCGGCCGCAGGCGCAGCTCACCGTCGTCGAGATCGACCCCGCCGTGGCGGTCGCCGCGCGCCAGTACTTCAAGCTGCCCGACGACCCCGCGCGCATCCGCATCGAGATCGGCGACGGCGCCGAGTACCTGACGCGCGTCAAGCCGCGCTTCGACCTGATCCTGGTCGACGGCTTCGACGCCGACGCCCGCCCCGGCCAACTCGACACGCCGGCGTTCTACCTCAACTGCAAGGCGCGGCTGTCCGACGCCGGCCTGCTAGCGACCAACCTGCTGTCGCGCCGCAAGGATTACCGCGTCAGCGTCGAGCGCATCGAACAGGCTTTCGACGGCCGCGCGTTGGCGTTTCCCTCCTGCGAGAGCGGCAACGCCATCGCCTTCGCCGCGGCCGGCGAAACGATCAAGCTGACGCTGGCTGAACTGAAGACGACGGCGCTGGCGCTGAAGAAGGACGCCGGCCTCAACCTGCTGCCGACGCTGGTGCGCCTGGAGCAGGCGCGCACCTGCCGCGACGGGCTGTTGATACTTTAGCCGCCGCTGCCCGGCCTACTTGTCGGGGGCCGGATAGCGATAGTGCAAGGCATTGAGGTGGCGGGCGACGTCTTCAACGTCGTCCTGGCTCCAGTCGAGCCCGGCATTGGCCTCCCAGCGCCGCACCTCGGCGACCAGGCCGGGCCAGTCGTTCGCCAGTTTCCTTTCGCGCCAATGCACTTGTTCGTTGTGGCATGCGCTGCAATAAGTCGAATACAGCAACTCGCCCCGTCCCGCGTCGGCGGCGATTGCCAGGCCGCCGCACAAGGCTAACGCCCCGGCGATGAAGTATCGGATCATCTCGCTCTCCCGCTGACGATGATCCAGTGTAGTCGCAACGGCGGCGCGGCGCTCAAACGGCGCCCGCCGCCCGCAGCGCCGCGACCTCTTCGCTGCCGAAGCCCCAGGCCTGGAGGACTTCGTCGTTGTGCTCGCCGCGCTGCGGCGCCGCGGAGCGAATTTCCGGCGCGCTGCGCGAAAAGCGCGGCGCCGGCGCCGGCTGGGTGATGCCGGCATGCTCGACGAAGGTTTGCCGCGCGACGTTGTGGGGGTGGCGCGGCGCCTCGTCGAGGTCGAGCACCGGCGCGACGCAGGCGTCGCCGGCGGCGAGCAGCGCGCACCATTCGTCGCGGCTCTTGGTCGCAAATACGGCGGCCAGTTTCGCGCGCAAATCCGCCCAGCGCCGCGGATTCCAGCGCTCGGCGAATTCCTCGCGCGGCAGGCCGATCCGGTCGATCAGCAGGTCATGGAACTGCGGCTCGATGGGGCCGACGGCGAGCCACTTGCCGTCGGCGCAGGCGTAGGTGCCGTAGAAGGGCGCGCCGCCGTCGAGCAGGTTGGACTCGCGCTCGTTGCCCCAGTGGCCGGCGGCCTTGAAGCTGTACTGCATGGCCATCAGCAGCGCCGCGCCGTCGGTCATGGCGGCATCGACGACCTGGCCGCGGCCCGAGCGCCCCGCTTCGAGCAGCGCGGCGAGGACGCCGCAGACGAGGAACATGGCGCCGCCGCCGAAGTCGCCGACGAGATTGAGCGGCGGCAGCGGCTGCTCGCGCTTGCCGATGGCATGCAGCGCCCCGGTCAGCGCGATGTAGTCGATGTCGTGGCCGGCCGTGTGGGCCAGCGGGCCGCTCTGGCCCCAGCCGGTGACGCGGCCGTAGACCAGCTTCGGATTCTTCGCCAGGCAGGCGTCGGGGCCGAGGCCGAGGCGCTCCATGACGCCGGGACGGAAGCCCTCGATCAGCGCATCGGCGCCGGCGACCAGCTTCAACATTGCGGCGACGGCTTGCGGCTTCTTCAGGTCCAGCGCCAGCGAGCGCCGGCCGCGGTTGAGGAAGCCGTAGCTCTTCAAGGTGTCGAAGGCGGAGTCGCCCGGCGCCTCCTTGCGATCGATGCGGACGACGTCCGCGCCCATGTCGGCGAGCCACATGGCGGCGAACGGCGCCGGTCCGATGCCGGCCATTTCGACGACGCGGATTCCTTCCAGCGGTCCCATCGGATCCGTCTTTCCGCCGTCCGTGGCGTCAGGGCCTGGCGTTGGGGAAGAACAGCCGTTGTATGGCGCCGGCGAGGGTAGGGGAAAGACGGCGGATGCGGTTCATAGAAGCTCCTCTCGGATGAAGGCTGCGCAGATGTCGGCGACACGCACGCGCTTGGCGCGCGAACTCTGGCCGGCGACCAGGGAGACGCTGGCCTTGGGCACGCCCAGCGCCTTCGCCAGGAACGCTATCAGGGCGTCGTTGGCGCGGCCGTCGACAGGCGGCGCGGCGAGCCGGATCTTCAGGGCTTCGCCGTGCAGTCCGGCAGTCTCGCTACGCTTGGCGCCGGGCTGGATGTGCAGGCTGAGGACGACGCCGTCGCCGTCCTCGCGCAGCCAGGGCACGTTACAGGCCCAGGCCGAGGGTCGCCATCTTGAGCGAGGCGAGCAGGCCGAGCATGAGCTGCAGCACCAGCAGCAGGAACAGCGGCGACAGGTCGATGCCGGCGATGGGCGGCACCAGGCGCTGGAAGGGCCGCAGGAAGGGCTGCGCCACGGCGTTGAAGACGGGCGCCAGCGGCGCGTAGGGATTCACCCACGACAGGACGACGAGGCCGAGCGTGGCGCCGATGATCACGTAGACGACCATGCGCAGCGTCTCGATGAAGCCGGCGACGAACGCCAGCGCGATCAGGTCGCCGCCGCCGGCCAGCGCGCCGACGATGGCGAGCACCAGCACGAGGCTTGCGGTTTCGACCAACCATGCCATGACCAGCGAAGCGAGGTCGAGGCCGCGCAGGCCCGGCACGATGCGGCGCAGCGGCAGCACGCCCCAGTCGGTCAGCGTGATGACGAAGCGGCCGATCGGATTGCGGAAGGGCGCGCCCGTCCATTGCAGGATGAAGCGCAGCACGAACAGCGCAGCGAAGAAGCCGGCGGCGAGGTCGGCGAGCTGGATCAGCAGTTGCGTGAAAATGCCAACGGCATGCATCAGTCTTGCCCCAGGATGTCGCCGAGTTCGCGGCCGCGGGTGTTGGCGGCGGCGACGCCGCGCGCGATGGCGCTGCGGATGTCGTCGTCGGCGAAGGACTCGAGCGCCGCTTCCGTGGTGCCGCCTTTCGAGGTGACGCGCTGGCGCAGCACAGCGATGGACTCGGCGCTGCTGTCGGCCAGCTTGGCGGCGCCGAGGAAGGTATCGACGGCCAGCAGGCGCGCCGCTTGCGGCTCGAAGCCGAGGTTCAGCGCCGCGGCCTCGAGCGCCTCGATGAAATAGAAAACGTAGGCCGGGCCGCTGCCGGAAATGGCGGTGACGGGGTCCATCATCGCCTCGTCGTCGATCCAGACGATGCGGCCGACGGCGGCGAGGATCTTCTCGGCCGTCATGCGGCCTTCGAGATCGACGCTGGCGTCGGCGTAGAGGCCGGCGATGCCGGCGCCGATCAGCGCCGGCGTGTTGGGCATGGTGCGCACGATGCGGCGGTGGCCGCCGAGCCAGCGGGCGATGTCCGCCAGGCGCAGGCCGGCGGCGATGCTGACGATGAGCTGGCCCGCGAGCTTGCCGGCGGCGGGCGCCAGCGCCTCCTTCATCTGCTGCGGCTTGACGGCGAGCACGAGAATTTCGCAATTCAGCGCCGCGGCATCGAGGGTCGGCGCGCAGCGCACGCCGAATTCCTCGTTGAGCCTGGCGCGCGCTTCCTCGACGGGCTCGACGACCTGCATGCCGGCCGCCGAATAGCCTTGCTTGCGCAGGCCGCCGATCAAGGCGACCGCCATGTTGCCGCCGCCGATGAATGTGATTTTCATGTGGGTTCTCTTCGTCCGAAAATGGCCGTGCCGACGCGCACTATGTTAGCGCCTTCCGCGACGGCCGCTTCGAGATCGTGCGACATGCCCATGGAAAGCGTATCGAGCGCCAGCCCGCCGGCGTTCAGCGCGTCGCGCAAGTTTCGCAGCGCCGCGAAGCGGCTGCGCAAAAGCCGATTGTCCTCCGTGGGTTCGGGAATGGCCATCAGGCCGCGCAGACGCAAATTAGGCAGCTTCGCCACCGCGGCGGCGAGCGCCGGGGCGTCGGCGGGGGCGCAACCGCTCTTGCTCGCCTCGCCGCTGACGTTGACCTCGATGCAGACCTGGAGCGGCGGCAGGCCGGCCGGGCGCTGCGCCGACAGGCGCTCGGCGATTTTCAGGCGTTCGATCGAATGCACCCAGGCGAAGGCTGCCGCCACCGCCCGCGTCTTGTTGCTTTGCAGCGGGCCGATGAAGTGCCATTCGAGACCGAGGTCGGCCAGCTCGGCCATCTTGGCGACCGCTTCCTGCACGTAGCTTTCGCCGAAAGCGCGCTGGCCGCAGCCCGCCGCGGCGCGCACCGCGGCCGCCGACCAGGTCTTCGACACCGCCAGCAGCCGAACCTCGACGGGGTCGCGTCCGGCCGCGGCGCAGGCTGCGGCGATGCGCGCGCGGACGGCTTGCAAGTTGGCGGAGATTGTTGTCATATAGTGCCCTAAGTATACCGAGACTAGACGCAGACCCCGCCTTCGCCCACAGGAAGCCCTTATGGACATCACCGAACTGCTCGCCTTCGTCGTCAAGAACAAGGCCTCCGACTTGCACCTTTCCTCCGGCCTGCCGCCGATGATCCGCGTCCATGGCGACATCCGCCGCATCAACCTGGCGCCGCTGGAGCACAAGGATGTGCACGCGATGGTCTACGACATCATGAACGACGGCCAGCGCAAGGTCTACGAAGAGCACATGGACATCGACTTCTCGTTCGCGGTGCCCGGCCTGGCGCGCTTCCGCGTCAATGCCTTCGTGCAGAACCGCGGCGCCGGCGCGGTGTTCCGCACCATTCCGTCGAAAGTGCTGAATCTCGAACAGTTGAACGCGCCGAAGATTTTCGCCGAGATCGCGCGCACGCCGCGCGGCGTGGTGCTGGTCACCGGCCCGACCGGCTCGGGCAAGTCGACGACGCTGGCGGCGATGGTCGACGACGTCAACGAGCACGACTACGGCCACATCCTCACCGTCGAGGATCCGATCGAATTCGTGCACGAATCGAAGAAGTGCCTGGTCAACCAGCGCGAAGTCGGGCCGCACGTCAAGTCCTTCGCCACGGCCTTGAAATCGGCGTTGCGCGAAGACCCGGACGTCATCCTGGTCGGCGAAATGCGCGACCTCGAAACCATCGCCCTGGCGCTGTCGGCGGCCGAAACCGGCCACCTGGTGTTCGGCACGCTGCATACCAGTTCGGCGGCCAAGACGGTCGACCGCATCGTCGACGTCTTCCCGGCGGCGGAAAAGGAAATGGTGCGCGCGATGCTTTCGGAATCGCTGCGCGCGGTGATTTCGCAGACGTTGCTGAAGACCAAGGACGGCACCGGCCGCGTTGCCGCCCACGAGATCATGATCGGCACGCCGGCCATCCGCAACCTGATCCGCGAGAACAAGATCGCGCAGATGTATTCGGCGATCCAGACCGGCCAGCAGTTCGGCATGCAGACGCTCGACCAGAACCTGCAGGATCTGGTGAAGCGCGGTATCGTGTCGCCCTCGGAAGCGCGCAGCAAGGCCGCGAACAAGGACAATTTCCCGGGATAAGCGAGATGGAACGCGACGAAGGCGTCAAATTCATGCATCAACTGCTGGCGATGATGCTGCAGAAGAAGGGCTCGGACCTTTTCATCACCGCCGGCTTTCCGCCCGCCATCAAGATCGACAGCAAGATGACGCCGGTGACGCAGCAGGCGCTGACGGCGCAGCACACGCTGGAACTCTGTCGCGCCGTGATGAACGACAAGCAGGCGGCGGAGTTCGAGGCGACCAAGGAGTGCAACTTCGCCATCAGCCCGGCCGGCATCGGCCGCTTCCGCGTCAATGCCTTCATGCAGCAGGGCCGCGCCGGCATGGTGATGCGCACCATCAACACCACCATCCCGGACTTCGACGACTTGAAGCTGCCGCCGGTGCTGAAGGACGTGGCGATGACCAAGCGCGGCCTGGTGCTGTTCGTCGGCGGCACCGGTTCGGGCAAGTCGACCTCGATGGCGGCGATGATCGGCTACCGCAACAAGAATTCCTACGGCCACATCATCACCATCGAAGATCCGGTCGAATACGTGCACGAGCACATCAATTGCGTCATCACCCAGCGCGAGGTCGGTGTCGATACCGATTCCTGGGAGACGGCGCTGAAGAACACGCTGCGCCAGGCGCCGGACGTGATCCTGATCGGCGAAATCCGCGACAAGGAAGTCATGGAGCACGCCATCGCCTTCGCCGAAACCGGCCACCTGGCGCTCGGCACGCTGCACGCCAACAACTCGAACCAGGCGATGGACCGCATCATCAACTTCTTCCCCGAGGAGCGTCGCCCGCAGTTGCTGATGGATTTGTCGCTGAACCTCAAGGCGGTGGTGTCGCAGCGCCTGATCCCGCTCAAGGAAGGCAAGGGCCGCGCCGCCGCCATCGAAATCCTGCTGAACTCGCCGCTGATCTCCGACCTCATCGGCAAGGGCGAAGTGCACGGCATCAAGGAGATCATGAAGAAGTCGCGCGAGCTGGGCATGATCACCTTCGACCAGGCGCTGTTCGACCTCTACGAGGCCGACAAGATCAGCTACGAGGATGCCCTGCGCTTCGCCGACTCGATGAACGAAGTGCGCCTGCAGATCAAGCTGAACGGCAAGGATTCCAAAGACAAGGACATCAACGCCGGCATCCAGCATCTCGACATCGTTTAGAGTTTGGTCGTAGGGGGCTCGGCGCGCGCGCCAAGGGAGGCGGGTGGTTGCCGCCGCTTCGTGTCCCCCGCCGGACCGAGCGCGCACCAAGAACGCCGATCAACCCGCCATGCAATTCATTCGCGCTCCCCGGCTAGGCTTTGTCGTCAGCCCCAGAAAGCAAGAGCGGACGCGAAAACGGTTTTGCCGTTTCGCGCCCGCAGCCGTGCTCAGCCCAGTCAGGCGAAGCCGTGCTTGACCATGCTTTCTTTCTCCTGCGGCTTGAACTGATTGAAGCGCGGCAGGAACTTGTCCCAGTCGATGGCGTGGGCGTCGATTTCCGGGCCGTCGATGCAGGCGTGCTTGCGCACCAACTTGCCTTCGACGTTGACCGGCACCATGCAGGCGCCGCACATGCCGGTGGCGTCCACCATGATCGAGTTCAAGCTCGCCACTGTCTTGGTGCCGTAGCCGCGCGTCAAGTCGCTGACCGCGCGCATCATCAGCGGCGGGCCGATGGTGACGACTTCGGCGACATGGCGGCCCTTGTACTTCTCGCCTCCGGCCTGGGCCTGCTGCAGCATCGTTTCCAGCGGCCCGGTGACGAAGCCCTTGATGCCGAAGCTGCCGTCGTTGCTGGTGTAGATGACGGCCAGGTGCTCCGGAAACTCGGCCTGCATGCGGCCGACGCGCTCGTCTTCCTTGGTCCAGAACAGCAGATCGGCGTTGCGGAAGCCCGAGATCAGCGTGACGTGGTTGCCCAGGCGCAAATGCTCGCGCATGATCGGATAGACCGGCGGCAGGCCGACGCCGCCCGCGGTGAAGACGACCGTCTGGTTGCCTTCGTAACGGTGTAGCTCGCTCGGCAGGCCGAGCGGACCGGCGATGCCGGCGAAGGACTCGCCCACCTTCATGTTGTTGATGGCGATCGAGCTGGTGCCCATGGCCTGGACGACGATGGTGATGGTGCCGGCCTTCTCGTCCCAGTCGGCGAGCGTCAGCGGAATCAGCTCGCCCTTGTCCCAGGGCAGCACGCGCACGAACTGGCCGGCGCGGGCGGACTTGGCGATCAGCGGGGCGCTCACCGTGAACTCGACGATCTTGTCGGCCAGTTCGAATTTCTCGAGGATGGTGAACGGGGCGGCGCCGAGCTGGGTGTAGTTCTTCGCCGCGGCGACCATGCGGCGGATCTCGCCGGTGGTCATGTCGATGTCGCCGACGATCTCGCGCGCCGCCGCCTGGCCGTCGCCGGCCGCGCGGATGGCGGTGGAGCCGCCGCGCTGGGCGTCGCCGCCGGTGTAGACGCCTTCCAGCGAGGTCTGCTGCGAACCCTTGCCGACGATGTCGATGGTGCCCCACTTGGTGGTCTTGAGGGTCGGCTCGGAGTCCTTGATGATCGGGTTGGCGGTGTTGCCCAGCGCCATGATGGCGAGGTCGGTCTCCATCATCTCGGTCCTGCCGCTGGCGACCGGGCTGCGGCGGCCGGAGGCGTCTGGCGCGCCGAGCTCGATGATGTCGAGCTTGGCGCCGGTGACGAAGTGCGTCTTATCGTCGCCGACGAATTCGCAGGGAGCGCGCAGCACCTTCAACTGGATGCCTTCTTCGAGCGCGTGGTGGAGTTCTTCCACGCGCACCGGCATCTCGGACTGCGTGCGGCGATAGACGATGGTGACGTT
>DAIEEM010000288.1 GCA_027325905.1 Rhodocyclaceae bacterium | reverse complement strand
TCCTCACCACGACCGTTGCGAACGCCAGTTTGACCGCCTTGTGCAATTCCGTAAAGTCCGAGCCCTGAAATACCTTGACCAGCAAATCGCCGCCCGGTTTCAGGCGGTCGCGGCAAAATTCGAGGGTCAGCTCCGCCAGGTGCATGCCGCGCGCCTGATCGGACACCGCGATACCCGACATATTGGGGGCCATATCCGACAAAACAAGGTCGACCGGGCGGTCACCCAGCGTGGCTTCGAGGCGGTGCAGCACCTCGTCCTCGCGGAAATCGCCCTGGATGAATTCCACGCCGGCCATCGGGGTCATTTCCAGCAAGTCCAGCGCGATCAGGCGGCCGCCGGGCTGGATGCGCTTCGCCGCATACTGGCACCAGCTTCCCGGCGCGGCGCCGAGATCGACGACGGTCATGCCCGGCTTGAACAGGCGGTCTTTCTCGTCGATCTCGATGAGCTTGAAGACGGCGCGCGAACGCCAGCCATCGGCCTTCGCCTTCTGGACGTAGGGGTCGTGGACGTGCTCCTGCATCCACACCTTGCTCTTCTTGTGCCGTCGGGATTTCTGGGTCATCGAGTTACAATTGGGCCATGATCGAACTTACACCTGAACGGCGCCGGGCGCTGCGCGCCGACGCCCACCATCTGCATCCTCTCGTCACCGTCGCCGGCAAGGGCCTGTGCGAATCGGTGCTGAAGGAAATCGACCGCAGCCTGTCCGCCCACGAGCTCATCAAGGTCAAGCTCCAGGGCATCGAGCGCGAAGAAGGCGCCGCCATGCTCGGCCGGGTCTGTGCGGAACTCGACTGCGCGCCGGTGCAACACATCGGCAATATCCTGATCCTCTGGCGCGAAAAGCCGGCCGAGGAAAAGACCGTCGCCGCCCCCAGACGCAAGCCGAAAGCGAAACCGCAAACCAAGAAACAAGCAGCGGCCACCCTCGAACACCCCCGCCGCCGCACCACCGGATCCCGCTAGCACCGAGCCCCCCGGCGATTAAGGGGCGCGCAAGCGCCCGCTTCAATCGCCGGAGTTATTACATCATGCGTCGCGCCGAGCGACGCATGATGCAATAACTACTTGTAGCTGACCTCGAGGATTTCGTATTCGCGCCTGCCGCCGGGCGTCTGCACTTCAGCGACGTCGCCGGCGTACTTGCCGATCAGCGCGCGTGCGACCGGCGAGTTCAGCGAAATCTTGCCGTGCTTGAGGTCGGCCTCGTCGTCGCCGACGATCTGGTAGATCACCGTCTGGCCGCCCTCAATGTCCTCCATCTCCACCGTGGCGCCGAAAACGATGCGGCCGTCGGCGTCCAGCGCCGTCGGGTCGATGATCTGGGCGTTGGCGAGCTTGCCCTCGACCTCGGCGATGCGGCCCTCGATGAAGCCCTGGCGTTCCTTCGCGGCGTCGTATTCGGCGTTTTCCGAAAGGTCGCCGTGGGAGCGCGCTTCGGCGATGGCGGCGACGACGCTGGGGCGGTCGACGGTCTTCAGGCGCTTCAATTCCTCGCGCAGCATCTCGGCGCCGTGCAGCGTCAGCGGAAACTTGCTCATGCCAGTTCCTTGTGCAGCGCCTGGAGCGAGTATGTCTCGAGGCCTTTGTGGCGCATGCCCTCGCAGGCGGCGCGGCCGCCTTCGACGGTGGTGAACAGCGTCACCTTCTGCGCCAGCGCGCTGGTGCGGATCGAGCGCGAATCGACGATCGCCGTGCGCTTCTCCTCCACCGTGTTGATGATGAGGACGATTTCGTTGTTCTTGATCATGTCGACGACGTGCGGGCGGCCTTCATTGACCTTGTTCACCGCCGTCACCGGAATGCCGGCGACGGCGATCGCCGTCGCCGTGCCGCGCGTGGCGAGCAGCGTGAAGCCAAGTTCGTGGAGTTCGCGCGCCACCAGCACCGCCTTGGGCTTGTCTGCGGGCTTGACGCTGATGAAGACCTTGCCCGACTTCGGCAGCTTGGTGCCCGACGCGACCTGCGACTTGATATAGGCCTCGCCGAACGTGCGGCCGACGCCCATCACCTCGCCGGTGGACTTCATCTCGGGACCGAGGATGGTGTCGACGCCGGGAAACTTGATGAAGGGGAACACCGCTTCCTTGACCGAGAAGTAGGGCGGAATCACTTCCTTCGTCACGCCCTGGTCGGCGAGCGAACGCCCCGCCATGCAGCGCGCCGCGATCTTCGCCAGCGGCAGGCCGGTGGCCTTCGAGACGAAGGGCACGGTGCGCGAGGCGCGCGGATTCACTTCCAGCACATAGACGACGGCGGCGTCACCCTGGCCCTGGATGGCGAACTGCACGTTCATGAGACCCACGACGTTGAGGCCCTTGGCCATCTGCTCGGTCTGGCGGCGCATCTCGTCCTGCAGCTTCTTCGACAGGTTGTAGGGCGGCAGCGAACAGGCCGAGTCGCCCGAATGCACGCCCGCCTGCTCGATGTGCTCCATGCTGCCGCCGATGATCACCTGCTTGCCGTCGGACAGCGCATCGACGTCGACTTCGGTGGCGTCGTTCAAGAAGCGGTCGAGCAGCACCGGGGAATCGTTGGAAACCTTGATGGCTTCGCGCATGTAGCGCTCGAGATCCTTCTGCTCGTGCACGATTTCCATGGCGCGGCCGCCGAGCACATAGGAGGGACGCACCACCAGCGGGTAGCCGATCTCCGCCGCCATGCGGATGGCGTCCTGCTCGTTCCTCGCCGTGCGGTTGGGCGGCTGCTTGAGGCCGAGATCGTGCAGCAGTTTCTGGAAACGCTCGCGGTCCTCGGCGGCGTCGATCATGTCGGGGCTGGTGCCGATGATGGGCACCCCAAAGGCCTCCAGGTCGCGCGCGCGCTTCAGCGGCGTCTGGCCGCCGAACTGGACGATGACGCCGGTCGGCTTCTCGACGGCGACGATCTCGAGGATGTCTTCGAGCGTCAGCGGCTCGAAGTAGAGGCGGTCGGAAGTGTCGTAGTCGGTCGACACCGTCTCCGGGTTGCAGTTGACCATGATGGTCTCGTAACCATCCTCGCGCATGGCGAGCGCAGCATGGACGCAGCAGTAGTCGAACTCGATACCCTGGCCGATGCGGTTGGGGCCGCCGCCGAGCACCATGATCTTCTTCCGGTCGGTCGGCCGCGCCTCGCACTCTTCCTCGTAGGTCGAATACATGTAGGCGGTGGACGTGGCGAATTCGGCAGCGCAGGTGTCGACGCGCTTGAACACCGGGCGCACGTTCAGCGCGTGGCGGCGCTGGCGCACTGCGGTTTCGGCGACGCCGATCAGGTTGGCAATGCGGCGGTCGGAGAAGCCCTTGCGCTTGAGGCCGCGCAGCTTGTCGGCGTCGAAGCCGGCGAGCGCCTTGCCCTTGATCTCGCCTTCGATCGTAATGAGCTCCTCGATCTGCACGAGGAACCAGGGATCGATCTTGGTGAGATTGAAAATCTCGTCGAAGGTGAAGCCGCTGCGGAAGGCCTGGCCCAGGTACCACATGCGCTGGGCGCCGGGATTGGCCAACTCATGGGCGATTTCCTCGCGCTCGGCGTCCAGTTCGTCGAAGCCGTAGACGCTGGTCTCGAGGCCGCGCAGGGCTTTCTGCAGGGATTCCTGGAACGTGCGGCCGATGGCCATGACTTCGCCGACCGATTTCATCTGCGTCGTCAGGCGCTCGTTGGCGAGCGGGAACTTCTCGAAGGCGAAGCGCGGCACCTTGGTGACGACGTAGTCGATCGACGGCTCGAAGGAAGCCGGCGTGGCGCCGCCGGTGATGTCGTTCTTCAGTTCGTCGAGCGTGTAGCCGCAGGCCAGCTTGGCGGCGATCTTGGCGATCGGGAAGCCGGTCG
>DAIEEM010000285.1 GCA_027325905.1 Rhodocyclaceae bacterium | reverse complement strand
CCCACTCGCCGCTGCGCGTGGCGCTGGTCACGGAAACCTTCCCTCCCGAAGTCAACGGCGTCGCCATGACGCTGGGACGCCTCGCCGACGGCCTGCGCAGCCGCCATCACGGCGTCGAGATCGTGCGGCCGCGCCAGTCCGGCGAACGCAAGGCGAGCGGCCCGCACAGCGAAGCGCTGGTGCGCGGGCTGCCGATCCCGAACTACCGCGGCCTGCGCTTCGGCCTGCCCGCCGCCGGCTTCCTGCTGCGGCGCTGGCGGCAGAATCCGCCGGACATCGTCCATGTCGCCACCGAAGGGCCGCTGGGCGACTCGGCCATCAAGGCGGCGCGGCAGCTCGGCCTGCCGGTATCGTCGAGCTTTCATACCAACTTCGACGCCTATAGCCGCCATTACGGCCTCGGCTGGCTGAAGCAGCCGATCGCCGGCTACTTGCGCCGCTTCCACGACCGCTGCGACAGCACCTACGTGCCGACGCGGGCGCTCGCCTCCGAGTTGGCCGCCCAGGGCTACCGCAACGTCGACGTGATTTCGCGCGGCGTCGATACGCAACTGTTCAACCCGGCGCGCCGTTCCGACGCCCTGCGCGCCTCGTGGGGCGTCGAGCGCGGCGACCTCGTCGCCGCCTACGTCGGCCGCATGGCCGCGGAAAAGAACCTGGAGACGGTCCTCGACGCCTTCGCCGCCATCCGCGTGCTGCAGCCGCGGGCGCGACTGCTGTTCGTCGGCGACGGGCCGATGAAGAAGACGCTGGCAGCGCGCCATCCCGAGCACCTCTACGCCGGCATGCGCCACGGCGCGGATCTCGCCGCGCACTACGCCTCCAGCGACCTCTTCCTCTTCCCCAGCCTCACCGAAACCTTCGGCAACGCCACCACCGAGGCCCTGGCCAGCGGCTTGTGCGTCGTCGCCTACGACCAGGCCGCCGCCGCCGAAATCGTCCGCGACGGCATCAACGGCCGCCTGGCGACGCCCGGCGACGCCTGCGCCTTCGCCGCCGCCGCCGCCGACCTCGCCGCCGCGCCCTATCTGCTGGCCGCCAAACGCGAACGCGCCGCCGCATCGGTGGCGCCGCTCGACTGGGAACGCATCCACGACGCCTTCGCCGCCGCCCTCGCCCGTCTCGTCGAGTCCCGATCGGCGCGGCAGAGCACGCCTTCTTAGCGCGAAGTCGAGAACCAACGGCGAGATCGCGCGGTCTTACCCTTCAAGCAGGAGGGTATATGAACCGTCGACAATTTGGTCTCGACATTTCGGGTCTGTTGCTCTGCGCCGCATTTCCGGCCGGCGCGGGCGAGGCGGTCGCCGCGACGCCATCGACCAAGCCGAACGCCGCATGGAAAGCGTTACTGCCGGCCGACCGCTATCGCGTTCTTTTCGAAGACGATACCGAGCGGCCGTTCAGCAGCCCGCTCAACGACGAAAAAGGCGGCGGGACATTTATCTGCGCCGCCTGCTTCCTGCCGCTGTTCGATTCCGCCCACAAGTTCGACAGCGGCACGGGATGGCCGAGCTTTTGGGATGCGCTGCCCGGTGCGGTGGCTACGCGGCCGGATCTCACGTTGCTCATGCGGCGCACCGAATATCATTGCTCGCGCTGCGGCGGCCATCAGGGGCACGTCTTCGACGACGGCCCCGCCCCCACGCACCTGCGCTATTGCAACAACGGGCTCGCTCTCCAGTACGTACCCAGCGGCGAGCCGCTGCCGCCGGCGCGGGCCGCGGACGAACAGACCGCCGTGTTCGCCGGCGGCTGCTTCTGGGGCGTCCAGGCAGTATTCCAACACCTCCGCGGCGTGAAGTCGGCGACTTCCGGCTATAGCGGAGGCCATGCCGGGGAGGCGAGTTACGCGGCCGTCAGCCGCGGCGACACCGGCCACGCCGAGTCCGTCAGGGTCGTCTACGACCCGTCGCAAATCTACTACGGGCAGTTGCTGCGCGTCTTCTTTGCCGTGGCGCACGATCCCACGCAACTCAACCGGCAGGGGCCTGATGCCGGTACGCAATACCGCTCGGCGATCTTCTACGTCAACGACGAGCAGCGCCGGACCGCCGCCGCGTATGTCGACCAGTTGGAACGCGCCAAGCCGTTTGCGCAGCCGATCGTAACCCAGATCGTCCCCCTGGCCGCCTTCTACCCTGCCGAAAGCTATCATCAAAACTACGTGGCGCAACATCCCCACGCCATCTATGTCGTCGTCAACGATTTCCCCAAGCTGGAACGGCTGAGGACAGCATTTCCCTCCATTTATCGCGCCAACGCGCCGAAGGAATCGCCATGAAGACAAGAATCGCAAGAACCATTCTGCTCGGCGCGGTCATCGGGCTCGGCCTGGGTTTCGGCGCGCCTACGTTCGCTCACGGTTATGGCGGCGGCCACTATGGCGGTCATTATGGAGGCCATTACGGCGGTCGTTACGGGGGCTACTACGGCGGATTCGGCGGCGGCTTTTTCGGCGGCGGCTATCCCTTCTGGCCGTGGTACTACCCGTCCTATGGCCTCCCCTATGCGACGGTTGCCGTCGTTCCGGCAACGCCGCCGACCTATATCCAGCGGAGCAACGCCGCGGCGCCCGCCCCTCCGGCGAGCCAGTGGTACTACTGCGCCAGCGCGCGGGGCTACTACCCGTACGTCAAGGGCTGCCCCGAGGGCTGGAAGCCGGTCGCGCCGACACCCGCCGACGCAAGGTAGCCGTTCCAGACCAGGCGCAGGTCGAGCGTCGTCATGGTATCGAAGCGGGCGGGCAGGCTGATGCGGCCCTCGATGGAAATCGGATGTCGCGCCATAGTGACCTCCGTCAATGCCGTGGAGTGCGGCGAGGCACAAGCTACGCGCGCTCGGCGCATTGCATATGACTTGGGAATTAACTTTTCGTGTCCGTCGAACAAGCCACTTTCGCGCCGGCGCGCAAGCCCCTGATCGGCTTGCAATCCTTGCGCCACACGCCGCCGCCGTGGCTGTGTTGATACAAAGCCGACATATCGCTGCAATATTTCGCGCCCGACAATGAGCGCAGCCGGCACCCGCCCGCTCCATGCTTATAGCATATCCCGACACCGAAAGGAACGACCGTGGAACGCATTCGCCTGCTCGTCTTCATCGCCTTCGCCACCCACGCGCTGCCGGCGACGTCGGCCGGTTTCGACTACGACCTGCTGATCGTCGCCTGCGACCGTTCCGACTGCCAGAAAGTCGCCGAGCGCACTGTCGCCGGCGGGCCGACGGACCGCACCGAGTACAGCCAGGACGGCCTGACGCTGGCGATAGAGGCCGTCGCCCGGCGCTCCGACGCCGTCGACGCCAGGATCAGCCTCGACGTCCGCCCGCTGACGGACCGCGCGGCTGCCTTGCGCTCCGACGTGCGCCAACTCGCACGGCGCGTGCAGATTTTCGTCGAGCCATGCACGCTGCGCCGGGGCGCCTTCAGTTCCGTCGCCGCCTTCGTCAGCGACGGCATCATCTACCGCGTCTGGGCGCGCCTCGCGGCGGTGCGCTGAAGCCGGCCGCACGGACAACGGCAGAACTACAACGCCGGCAGCCAGCGGCGCACCTGGCGCGCCACCCAGGCGCCGGCGTCGAGCGGCAGGTCGTGGCCGGCATCGGGGTGTGCGGCGAATTCCGCCTGCCAGCGCTGCGCCAGCCGCTGCGAACAGCGCGGATCGACCAGCGCGTCCTTGGCGCCGGCAAGCACCAGCAGCGGCACGGCGGGCCGCTGCGCCGGTGCCCGGTAGCGCGCCGCGGCGAGCAACTGGCGCAGCGCATTGGCGCGCGAGACGGGATGCTCGCGCCGCCAAGCGATCCAGGCGGCGAGGATCGCCGCGCCGTCGCCGCGGCAACGGCTGGTCAGCCGCAGGATGCTGCGTTCCGCCGCCTCGGCGTCGCTGCCGCCCAGCACCGCCAGCTTGAGCAGCGCGGGATAATTGCGCGGCCGCAGCCGTTCGTGCAACCGGCTGAACGGGCGCAGGCTGGTGTTGATGAGAACGCAGCCGCGCACTTCTTGCGGATGCCGCTGCGCCCAGGCCACGGCGACCATCGCGCCGAGCGACATCGCCAGCAGGTAGTACGGCGGACGGACGCCGCGCGCCAGCAGGTCGGCGCGGCAATAATCCGCCATCGCCTCGACGCTGGCCGGGCTGCGCAGATGGTTGAGGCGGCCGTTGCCGGGCAGGTCCGGCGCCACCACTTCGGCGTCGGCGATCTCGCCGCGGAAGACGGCGGGAAAGTCGCCCCAGTGCCGGCTCTCGCGCGTCAGGCCGCGCAGGAAAATCCAGGTGCTCACTTGGCGTTTCCCCGATACCACTGCGCCAGCGCCAGTTCGCGCTGCCGCTCGCGTTCGGCACCGGTGGGCAGCCAGCGCCGGTAGCCGCTGGCGGCGCGGGTGAGAAAATCCAGCCACGACAAATGGCGGCGCAGCACGCGCTGCTGGCGGTGCTCGATCAGGGGATTGAAAATGCCGTGGCGCGAGAACAACTGGCGCGGGTTCTTCTTCACCCACAGCCACGAACCCATTTCCAGCGTCAGCGGCAGGAAGGTGTGCCGCGGATTCTCCGCGCCGCGGCGGTAGAGATAGTCCCAGAGGTCGCCGTGGGCGCGGTACTGGCGACTTTGCGGCTCGAACAGGTAGTTGTGGCTGCTGTAGGTCTGGTCGTAGATTTCCTTCAGCGCGTGCACTTCGGCCAGGTGCTCGATCGGCAACGCGGTGTGGGCGTACGGGAACCAGATGCGGTCGTGGATGCCGAAGCCCGAATGGCAATCGACGGCAAGGCTGAATTCGCGCGCCAGCAGTTCCGCCGCGACGACGCCGCACACCGCCTGGTTCTCGATTTCCATGGCCTGGCCGGCCGGGCCGCGGTACCAGGGCAGCCCGGCGCTGAGGCGCTGGCCGCCGATCAGGAAAGGCACGCCTTCGGTCGACTCCTGCGGCGAGTTGCGCATCAGGTCCACGCCCCGCGGGTTGGCGCGCGTGCCGCGCCAGACGCCGCCGGGATTGACCAGCGGCATGAAGACGATGCGCACGGATTCCAGTTCCCGATGCAGCACGCTGTCCCAACGCAGGCGAACGATCAGGCTGCGCAGATAGGCGAGCACCACTTCCGCGCCGATGCGTTCGAGGCCGTGAAAGCCGCCGAAGAAACCGACGGCGGGAACGTCGAGGCCCGGATTGCCCAGGCCGACGGCATAGACGGGGAAGCGCCGCTCGCCGCTCGCCACTTCGCAAACGACGCGCACGTCGAGGTGGTCGCCGCCGGCGGCGATGAGATCCTCCAGCTCGGTCAGTACGGGAAACTCGGGAGACGGCACGGCGCTCATGCAGGAAGTCGGCAACGGCAAGCATACCCCAGGCGCCGGCCGGCGCGATGGCGGGCGGCGCGGCCCGCCGCACCGGCAAATGTCGCGGGACTGCAACGGAAGCTTAACTTGCGCTTGCTATGGTGGCA
>DAIEEM010000249.1 GCA_027325905.1 Rhodocyclaceae bacterium | reverse complement strand
CAACACAGTGGTGCCGGCCTCCGGCAAGGTGCTCACCGGCGGCGTGGACGCCAACGCCCTGCAGAAGCCGAAGCGCTTCTTCGGCGCCGCCCGCAACATCGAGGAAGGCGGTTCGCTCACCATCATCGCCACCGCGCTGATCGACACCGGCAGCCGCATGGACGACGTCATCTACGAGGAGTTCAAGGGCACCGGCAACATGGAAATCCACCTCGACCGGCGCATGGCGGAAAAGCGCGTCTATCCGGCGATCAACGTCAACCGCTCCGGCACGCGCCGCGAGGAACTGCTGCTCAAGCCCGACGTGCTGCAGAAGGTCTGGATCCTGCGCAAGCTGCTCTACGGCCTGGACGATCTCGACGCCATGGAATTCCTGCTCGACAAGGTCAAGGCGACGAAGAACAACGCCGAATTCTTCGACGCCATGCGTAGAGGTTGATTTACCGGCGGTTTTCCCGGATAATGCAGCCCCTTTACGGTTCGCCAAATCCACGGGCCACGACAGAGCAGAGGACAGGAACATGAAAGAAGGCATCCACCCGAAGTACGAAGAGATCGAAGTGACGTGCAGTTGCGGCACCGTCTTCAAGACGCGCTCCACCAGCATCAAGCCGCTGCATATCGAAGTCTGCTCTTCCTGCCACCCGTTCTATACGGGCAAGCAGAAGATCGTCGACACCGCCGGCCGCGTCGAACGCTTCCGCCAGAAGTATGGCAAGCGTGCCGCTGCCTGACACCCTTAAGGCGGGCATCGAAAGGCAGCTTCGGCTGCCTTTTTTCATGTGCGCGCCGCAATGATGAAAGGGCTCGGCGCCCGGCGTAGCGCCAGCTTTCCCCTACCGGTCGTCGTGCTGGCCGTCCTCTGCGCGATCTACCTGGTCGTCGGCTGCATCGGCCACGACCCCTGGAAAGCCAACGATGCCACGCATCTCGATGTCGCCTATGGCTTCTTCGGCAGCGGCGAATGGCTGCAGCCGCGCCTTGCCGGCGAAGCCTGGATCGGCGTCATGCCCTTCTACTACTGGGTAGCCGCAGCGACGGCCTGGCTAACGCAATGGGCATTGCCCTTCCACGACGGCGCCCGGTTGGCGACGGCATTGTTCGGCGCCCTGTTCCTCTTCTTCCTGTTCCGTGCCGCGACAATCCTGCACGGCCGCGAGGCCGGACTGGCGACGCCGCTCCTCGCCATCGGCACCTTGGGCCTGCTTGTTCCCATCCACGACGCGCAACCAGCCATCGCCGCCCTAGCGGCCGGCGCGCTCGCCTATTACGGCCTGGCCCGCCTGCCCGACCTGGCGGGCGCACTGTGGCTCGGCGTCGGTTGCGGCGGCGCTTTCCTTGCCGGCGGCTTCGCCGGCAGCGCGCCGCTGCTGCCGCTGCTGCTGATTCCGCTGCTGCAGAAACGCCGGATCGCTTTCGCCATCGCCCTGTGCATCGCACTCGCCCTGGCCGGCACCTGGCCGGCGTTGCTGGCACAGCACCACCCCGGCCATTTCGCTGCCTGGTGGAACGAGGAACAGGCTACGGCCGCAATGCACAGCGGCGATTTCGGCCGCGACCACCTCGAACTGCTGGTCTGGTTCGCCTGGCCGGTCCTGCCCTACGGCATTTGGACGGCCTGGGCGGAACGGCGGCAATGGCGCAGCCGCAGCCTGGCCCTGCCGGTGTCGGGCACGCTGCTCGCCTTGGCGTGGCTCTTCTCGCACGAAGCGCGCCCGCTCGTCGCCCTGCCGCTGCTGACGCCGCTGATCCTGTTGGCGGCGGCGGGCGCCCACAAGCTGCGGCGCGGCGCCGCCAACGCATTCGACTGGTTCGGCACCATGACCTTCACGTTGGTCATCGGGCTCATCTGGCTCGGCGGCATCGCCATGTGGAGCGGCTGGCCGCCGCAAATCGCGCGCAACTTCGCCAAACTCGAACCCGGCTTCGAGGCGCAATTTTCTATCGTCGCGCTGACTGCGGCCCTGATGTTCACCGCCGGCTGGGTGATCGCCCTCGCCAGGCTACCGCGCTCGCCGTGGAGCGGCGCCATCCACTGGACGGCCGGCGTCGTCGCCATGTGGGGCGTTCTGGTGGCGCTGTGGTTCCCCTGGATCGATTACGGCAAGAGCTACCGGCCCGTTGCCACATCGCTGCTGAGGGCGCTGCCGGCCGAACATGGCTGCATCGAGCGCCGCAACCTCGGCCTCGCCCAGCGCGCGGCGCTCGACTACCACGCCGGCTTGCGCACCCTGCCGGAATCGGCGCACGCCAACTGCCGCTGGCTTCTGTCGGCGAGCGCGGCACCAGCCGGCTGGGAAAAGACCTGGGAAGGGCACCGCCCCGGCGACCGCAGCGAGCGGCTGCGGCTCTACCGCAAGGAAGATTGAGCGCCGGTCGTCGGCGTTAGCGCCAGCCGAACAGAATTCCCAGCATCATCACGAACAGCAGCAGCATGCCGATCCACACGGCGACGCCGGCCGCCGTGACGGCGTTGGCGAACTGCAGCGCCTTGTGCTCGTCGGCGATCGTGAAAAGGGGCCGCACGCCGTTGCGGATCAGGGCGACGCTGCAAGACCACGCTGCGATTACCGTCAGCGCGTCGAACCAGACGTTCGGCACGAACAGGCAGAGCGTCGAAAGCCACAGCGGCACCGGCGCAATGGCGGCCAAGGTGTAGGCCGCCGGGTAGTCGGGATGGACGTCGGCAATGCCGCCCAACTGCTGGACGTAGGACGCCATCAGGGCAACGTTGGCGATCTCGATGGCGAAGAACACGGCGCCGATGACCGCCAGGTCTTCCACTCGCAGCGGCGGCTCGACCAGGGTAAAGACCGCGCCGGGATGGACGAGCTGGGCGTAGGCGTACATCAGCGG
>DAIEEM010000239.1 GCA_027325905.1 Rhodocyclaceae bacterium | reverse complement strand
GAAACCCATCTGGTAGTGGGCGATACCGTAGTTGGCCGAAACCAGCACGCCGGCGAGCGCGGCCAACGCCGAGCCGATGACGAAGGTCAGCGAGACGATGTGGTTGGCGTCGACGCCCATGAGGCCGGCCACGGCCGGGTTCTCGGCGGTGGCGCGCATGGCGGTGCCTAAGCGCGTGCGATTGACCAGCAGCATCAGGCCGCCCATCGTTGCCGCCGCGACGGCCATGATGAGCAGTTGCAGGTCGGTGATCTCGGCGCCGAAAACGTCGTGCGGCGCGGCCGGCAGCAACTGCGGCACCGAATGGTAGTTGCGCCCCCAAATCAGCATCGCCACCTGCTGCAGGACGATCGAAACGCCGATGGCGGTGATCAGCGGCGCCAGGCGCGGCGCGTTGCGCAGCGGCCGGTAGGCGACGCGCTCGATGACGAAGCCGAGCGCCATGCAGACCAGAATCGCCACCGCCAGCGCCGCCAGCGCCGACAGGGGGCCGGGCAAGCCGGCCGCCGCCAGCGGCTTCAGCGCCGCCAGCGCCGCCAGCGCGCCGATCATCACGACTTCGCCGTGGGCGAAGTTGATCAGGCCCATGATGCCGTAGACCATCGTATAGCCGAGCGCCACCAGGGCGTAGATGCTGCCGAGGGTGAGGCCGTTGAAGATTTGCTGGAGGAAAATATCCACGGCCGCGATGATATAGCTTTCGTGCGGGCAAAAGGAACGGCACCCGCAGGTGCCGTTTCCCCGCCGTCAAAGCGCTGGCGCCTATTTCTTCGCTGCGGGCGAGGCGGGCGCTGCGGCCGGAGTCACAGGGGCGGCGGCAGAAGCCGCCGTCGGAGCAGGCGCCGCGGCGGCCGCGCCGCCGATGGTTTCAAGCGATTCCCACTTGCCGTCCTTGGCGACGTAGAACGTGATGGCACCGTTCTCGAGATCGCCGTACCGATCGAAGTTGATGTGTCCGGTGACGCCGTTGTAGTCGGTCTTCGGCAACTCGGCGAGGATGTTCGCCGGATCGGCGCCGTTGGCGCGCTTCGCCGCCTCGACGATGACCATCACAGCGTCATAGACGTAGGGGGCGTAGAGCTGAATCTCGGCGTTGAACTTCTTCGCATACTTCTCCTTGAAGGCGGGACCGCCCGGCATCTTGTCGACCGGCACGCCCGGCAGCGAGCAATAGGCGCCGTCGCCCGCGGCGCCGGCGAGCTTGTGGAACTCGACGGTGCAGCCGCCGTCGCCCGTCAGGAACTTGCTGCTGAGGCCGAGGCGCCGCATCTGCGCGACCATCGGGCCGCCCTGTGCGTCCATGCCGCCGTAGAAGACAAGGTCGGGCCGCTTGCCCTTGACCTTGGTGAGAATGGCGGCGAAATCGACGGCCTTGTCGTCGGTATGCTCTTCGGCGACGACCTTGACGCCGGCGGCGAGCGCCGCCTTCTTGAACTCGTCGGCGAGCCCTTCGCCGTAGGCGGTCTTGTCGTCGATGACGGCGACGGTCTTGGTCTTGAGCTGGCCGGCGGCGTATTGGCCGAGCGCCTTGCCCTGCTGCTCGTCGTTGGCCATGAGGCGGAAGGCGGTCTTGAAGCCCTGCTTGGTGTAGGCCGGGTTGGTGGCCGACGGCGACACCTCGGGAATGCCGGCGTCGTTGTAGATCTTCGAAGCCGGGATGGTGGTGCCGGAATTGAGGTGGCCGACGACGGCGTCGACCTTGGCGTCGACGAACTTCTGCGCCACCAGCGTGCCCTGCTTCGGGTCGGCCTGGTCGTCTTCGCTCATCAGCTCGAACTTGACGTCGCGGCCGCCGAACTTGAGCTTCTCGGCATTGGCATCGGCGATGGCGAGCGCGGCGCCGTTTTCGTTGTCCTTGCCGAGGTGCGCCTGCGGGCCGGTCAGCGGGGCGGCGTGGCCGATGGCGACGACCAGCGGCGACGCCTGCGCCGGCAGGGGCGGCGGCGCTTCCTTGCTGCAGGCGATCAACGCCAGCGTGGCGGCAAGCGAAATGCCAATGGACCTGGCGGACACATTCATGGGGATATCTCCGTAGATGACGAACCGATGCCGATGGGCCGCAGGATTGTTGCGCGCGGCATGGCCCTTGTCAATCGTGCCGGAGGACTCGCGTGCGCCGCAATGGCCGTGGCGGCGGGCATTTGCGGCCGGCGCGACGCGGCGCCGAAGGTTTGGCGGACAATCAATCGGCGCGAAGGATGATCCGCCTCAAGGCTTCGAAATCGCCGACCGGGGCCAGGCAAGTGACGCCCCGGCAAACCCAGGCGTTGGCCTGCGGACTCTCGGGTTTCGCCAGAGCAGCCGGCAGGGCGAGGCCGTTGGGCAGCGCCAGGGTCATGCCGTTCCACTCCTGCGCCAACCGACGCTGCCATTCGCCGACCTCGACCTCGGGACCGCGCAGCAACACGATGGTCGGCGGCGCCAGCGACTCCGTCAGCGCGGCGAGCAGGGAGGCGCATCCCGGCTGCCGCAGTTGCGGCGCGAACACCTCGAGCGTGCGCTGCGCCGCATCGAGATAGTGCGGCTCGCCCAGCAGGTGGCCGAGACGTTGCAAGGCCGCGGCGGCGACGCCGTTGCCCGCCGGCGTGGCGTTGTCGAAGCCCGGCTTGGGGCGGTGGATGAGGGCTTCGTGGTCGTGCGCGGTAAAGAAGAAGCCGCCGGCCTCCGTGTCCTCGAAGCGCGCCAGCAGCGCCTCGGCGAGTTCGACGGCCCAGGCGAGGTCGGCGCCGCGAAACTCCGCCTGCATCGTCTCCAGCAGCGCGGCGAGGAGAAAGGCATGGTCGTCGAGATAAGCGCCGAGACGGGCGCGGCCGTCCTTGCTGGTGGCCAGCAGGCGCCCGTCCCGCCATAGGTCGGCACGCAGGAAATCGAGCGCGCAGCGCGCCGATGCCAGCCAGTCGGGACGCGCGCAAAACCGCGCCGCCCGCGCCATGCCGCCTATCGCCAGGGCGTTCCAGGCGGTGAGAATCTTCTCGTCGCGTCCGGGCCGCACGCGCCGCTCGCGCGCTTGCAGCAATTTTTCCGCGGCGGCTGCAACGAGGGCGTCGTCCGCGGGCGCCGTAGCGGCGGCGCGCAGGTGCCAATGCCGGTTCTCGAAATTGGGCGGGCCGTCCAGGCTCCAGCGGCGCGCGGCGGCGCGCCATTCGTCAGCCGTCAGCAGCGCGCGGATTTCGTCGCGCTGCCAGACGTAGTAGCGTCCCTCCTCGCCTGCCGAGTCGGCATCGAGCGAGGCATAGTAGCCGCCCGCGGGCGCCTGCATTTCACGCATCAGCCAGCCGGCGGTGGCGGCGGCGACGCGCCGGTAGCGCGGCTCGCGCGTGCGCCGCCAGGCTTCCGCGTAGAGCGGCAACAAGGTGCCATTGTCATACAGCATCTTCTCGAAATGCGGAATCTCCCAGCGCGCGTCGACGCTGTAGCGGCAGAAGCCGCCGCCGATCTGGTCGCAGATGCCGCCCTCCGCCATGCGCGCGAGCGTCAGCAGCGCCGCCGCCGCGGCTTCGTCGTCGCCGCGGTCGAGCAGGAAGGCGAGATCGGTCGTATGCGGAAATTTCGGCGCCGCGCCGAAGCCGCCGTATTCCGGGTCCAGGGCTTGCAACAGCATACGGCGCGCCGCGGCCAGTGGCGTCGCATCGAGTTCCGCGCCGCCGCCGTGCGGCAGGGTCTGCGCCAGCGCCTCGCGCAAGGAGCGATTCTGCCGCGCGATGTCGTCGCCGCGCTCGCGGTAGATCGCGGCAATGCGCTCGCAGAGATCGGCAAAGGCCGGCAGGTTGTAGCGCGGCGTCTTCGGGAAATAGGTGCCGCCGTAGAACGGCGTGCCGTCGGGCGTCAGGAACATCGTCAACGGCCAACCGCCGGCGCGGCCTGTGAGCAACTGGTGCGCGTTCTGATAGATATGGTCGAGGTCGGGCCGTTCCTCGCGGTCGACCTTGATGTTGACGAACAGGCGGTTCATGCCCGCCGCCACCGCCGCGTCCTCGAAGGACTCGTGCGCCATGACGTGGCACCAGTGGCAGGCGGCGTAGCCGATGGACAGCAGGATCGGCCGGTCCGCCGTGCGCGCCGCCGCCAACGCCGCCTCGTCCCAGGGCTGCCAGGCCACCGGGTTGTCCCGGTGCTGCTGGAGATAGGGCGAGGTTTCGCCGGCGAGGCGGTTGGAAAGGGAATCGGGCATGGCAGCCTCCGCTGGCGGAGGCTTCACTATACCCGATTATTTTCCTCAGCTATTCGACGCGCACCGGGAAAATCAGGGCATGAGTTCCCTGAGCAGACTATCGACGTCCTTCTGCGACAGGCGCTGCTCCTCGGTGGGACCGCCGCCTTCGACGACGATGATGGCGCCGACCAGCGCCTTCGTCGCCTTGCGCAGCGCCTGGCCCGCGAGGTCCTGAAACTCCTGCGCCACCATGATGTTGGTCAGGTGACCGGTGACGCCGCGCAAAGCAGTCTCGATGTCGCGGCGATTCCAGTCTTTGCCGAGCTTGTCGAGCGCGCCGGCGACGATCATCTTCGCCGACTCGGCTTCGATCAGCGACTTGGTGGCGGCGTCCGCGGTCATGCGCTCGACGTTGCCGAGAATCGCCGACACCTCTTTCGGATTGCCGGCGCCGTTCTTGCCCAGGTCCTTGGCGGCCTTGTTGAGCTCCTTGGCGAGAGCTTTCAGTTCCAGCAGCACGTGCCCCGTCGCCGGCTCGGTGCTCCGCACCGCGGCGGGTTTCTTCGCTGCCGGCTTCTTCGCCGCGGGTTTCTTGGCGGCAGGTTTGCTCGCGGGCTTGGTGGCCGGCGCGCCGCGCTTGGATGGCTTGGTCGCTGCTTTCATTCAGACTCCCATTCTCTCGAAGATTTTCTCGAACTTCTCATGCAGCGTCGCTGCGGTGAAGGGCTTGACGATGTAGCCCGAGGCGCCGGCCTGGGCGGCGGCGATGATGTTTTCCTTCTTGGCTTCGGCCGTGATCATCAGCACCGGCAGGTGCTTGAGCGCCGGATCGGCGCGCACGCTTTGCAGCAGCGTCAGGCCGTCCATGTTGGGCATGTTCCAGTCCGAAACGACGAAATCGATGCCGCCGTTCTTGAGCCGCGCCAGCGCCACGGCGCCGTCCTCGGCTTCCTCGACGTTGACGAAGCCCAATTCCTTGAGCAGGTTGCGCACGATGCGGCGCATGGTCGAGAAGTCGTCGACGACGAGAAATTTCAGCGCGGTTCTATCGGCCATCTGATGAATTCCGGGTATGAAGCCGCGACCATAGCAAAAAAAGGGCGAATCGGGGACGTTGCCATGAAAACGTCCCGATACGCCCTGGCGGCCCGCTGCACGAAATCCCGCGGGATTTCGTGCAGCGGGCCGCGCGTCGTCAGCCGAGCTTCGACAAATCGCGCACCGCGCCCTTGTCCGCCGAGGTCGCCATCGCCGCATAAACGCGCAGCGCCGCCGAGACTTCGCGCTCGCGCTTGACGGGCTTCCAGGCGCCCTTGCCCTTGGCGTCCATCGCGGCGCGGCGCTGGGCGAGTTCCGTTTCCGAGATGGCGAGATGGATACGGCGCTGGGGAATGTCGATCTCGATGCGGTCGCCCTCCATTACCAACCCGATGGCGCCGCCGTCCGCCGCTTCCGGCGAGGCGTGGCCGATCGACAGGCCCGAGGTGCCGCCGGAGAAGCGGCCGTCGGTCAGCAGCGCGCACTGCTTGCCAAGACCCTTGGACTTCAGGTACGAGGTCGGGTAGAGCATCTCCTGCATGCCGGGGCCACCTTTCGGCCCTTCGTAGCGGATGACGACGACGTCGCCGGCGACGATCTGGTCGGCGAGAATTTTCTCCACCGCCTCCTCCTGCGATTCGCAGACGCGGGCACGGCCGGCGAACGTGAGGTTGCTGTCGTCGACGCCGGCCGTCTTGACGATGCAGCCGCGGGAGGCCAAGTTGCCGAACAGCACCGCCAGACCGCCGTCCTGCGAGTAGGCGCTGGCCTTGTCGCGGATGCAGCCGGCGCTGCGGTCGAGGTCGAGCTCAGGATAGCGGCGCTCCTGCGAGAAGGCCGTCTGCGTCGGCACGCCGCCGGGGGCGGCGCGGTAGAAATCGAACACCGAGTTGTCGTGCGCCTGCATCACGTCCCAGCGCTCGAGCGCGCCGCCCAGCGTCTTCTCGTGTACGGTATGCGAGTTGCGGTGGATGAGGCCGGCGCGGTCGAGCTCGCCGAGGATGCCCATGATGCCGCCGGCGCGATGCACGTCTTCCATATGGTACTTCTGCGTCGCCGGCGCGACCTTGGCGAGGCAGGGCACGCGGCGCGAGAGGCGGTCGATGTCCTGCATGGTGAAGGCGACGCCGGCTTCCTGCGCCGCCGCCAGCAGGTGCAGCACGGTGTTGGTCGAGCCGCCCATGGCGATGTCCAGCGTCATGGCGTTTTCGAAGGCGCCGAAGTTGGCGATGGAGCGCGGCAGCGCCGTGGCATCGTCCTGCTCGTACCAGCGTTTGCACAGATCGACGATGACGCGGCCGGCGCGCAGGAACAGTTGCTTGCGGTCGGCGTGCGTCGCCAGCAGCGAGCCGTTGCCGGGTAGCGCCAATCCCAGCGCCTCGGCCAGGCAGTTCATCGAGTTGGCGGTAAACATCCCCGAGCAGGAGCCGCAAGTCGGGCAGGCGCTGCGCTCCATGGCGGCGACCTCCTGGTCGCTGTTCTTGCCGTCGGCGGCCTCGATCATGGCGTCGATCAGATCGACGGCGCGGGTCGCGCCGTGCCACTGCACCTTGCCCGCCTCCATCGGTCCGCCGGAGACGAAAACCGCGGGAATGTTGAGCCGCAGGGCCGCCATCAGCATGCCCGGCGTGATCTTGTCGCAATTGGAAATGCACACCAGTGCGTCTGCGCAATGCGCGTTGACCATGTATTCGACGCTGTCGGCGATCAGTTCGCGGCTCGGCAGCGAGTACAGCATGCCATCGTGCCCCATCGCGATGCCGTCGTCGATCGCAATCGTGTTGAATTCCTTGGCGACCCCGCCGGCCTTTTCGATTTCGCGCGCTACCAGTTG
>DAIEEM010000237.1 GCA_027325905.1 Rhodocyclaceae bacterium | reverse complement strand
CACGAAGCTGCGCGCCTTGTAGGGGCAGGCCATCACGCAGTAGCGGCAGCCGATGCAGCTGTGGCGGTCGACGAGCACGATGCCGTCAGCGCGCTTGAACGACGCGCCGGTGGGGCAGACGTCGACGCAGGGCGGGTTGGTGCAGTGCTGGCACATCATCGGCAGCGAGTGCTGCTTGCCGGTGCGCTTCTCGACCAGGTCGATCTTGCGCACCCACTGCGAACGCTGGCGCGGATCGGCGACTTCCTCGACGATGGCGTTTTCCTTGTTGCAGGCGCCGACGCAGGCGTTGCAGTCGGACTTGCACTTGGTGGTGTCGATCAGCATGCCCCAGCGCACCTTGCTCGAGGCCAGCGTGGTCGTCGGCGCGTCGGCCGCGGTGGCGGCCTCGATCAGGCGGATGCCGGGGGCGACGACGAGGCCGGCGGCGCCGACGCCGGCCGTGGCGATGAACGCGCGGCGCTTGTTGTCAGGGGCGGTCATGGCTTGGGTCCTTCCGGCGCAGGCGTCGCGGCGGCCGCCTTGTAGCCGGCCTTGGGCTGGTGGCAGTCCCAGCAGTCGAGCTTGACGGCGGCGAAGGCATGGCAGGCTTCGCAGAAGCCGTCGGGGTTGTTTTGCTTGCCGCTGAGCACCGAGCCGGTGGTCTTGCTGGCGTGGCAGTCGACGCAGGTGTTGAGGCTGACCTTGGCGCCGCGCTCGCCCAGGCGCATCGTGCGGATGCGCTGGTGCTTGAGCATTTCCATGTGGTTGCGCCGCATCTCCTCGGGCGGGGCGACGCACTGCGTGCCCGGATTGGCGATGATGATGGTCGGCTTCGCCGCCTCACCGGCCTGGGCCGCGTGGAACAGCGGCAAGGCCAGCAAGAGGGCGGCAAGGAAGGTGTGGGCGCGCGACATGGTCATCGTCCGATGGCGGCTCAGTTGCCTTCGCCGCCCAGGCCCATCTGGATGTAGCCGGTCGGGCAGACGTCCATGCAGATGTGGCAGCCGATGCACTTGGCGTAGTCGGTGACGACGTAGCGGCCGGCCATCTGCTCCTTCTTCGGCACGCGCTTGACGGCGCCTTGCGGGCAGTAGATGACGCAGTTGTCGCACTCGAAACACATGCCGCAGCTCATGCAGCGCTTGGCCTCGGCCTGGGCTTGCGCCTCGGTCAGGGCGATCAGGCGCTCGGTTTCGTTGCCCAGCACGTTCTCGGCATTGACGGAGTTCTGCTGGCGCTCGTTGCGCGGCGTGTAGACGAAGTGGCCGAGGAACAGGTCCTTGGCCTCGATGACGGCGCGATCGGCGCGGTCGTCGAAGTTGTGCACCGCGTTCTTGTTGTCGTTGGTGGCGCGCGTGTAGCCGTCGGGCACCGTCTCGAACTTGACGCCGAACTTGACCATGTTGGCCGGCATGTCGAAGAGCTTCTTGTCGACCTTGGGACGCTTGGCGATCTCGCGGCCCATGACGTAGTCGTCGATGCCCTCGGCGGCGATGCGGGCGTGGCCGATGGCGACGGTGAGCGTCAGCGGCGAAATGGCGTCGCCGCCGATGAACACGCCGGGCTGGCCGACGGCCTGCAGGCTCTTGTCGGCGTTGCCGAGGTTCTTGGCGTTCTTGAAGTCGTCCATGCCGTTCCAGTCGATCGACTGGCCGACGGCGGAGACGATCAGGTTGGCCGGGATGTCGTATTCGGAGCCTTCCTGCGGCACCATCTTCTTGTTGACCCAGTCGACCTTGATGACGCGCAAGGCGACGGCTAGGCCCTTGTCGTCCTTGACCACGGAAACCGGGGCGACGCAGGGCTGGATCTCGACGCCTTCCTCGATGACGGCTTCGAGTTCGTGCTTGGTGCAGGGCATTTCCTGGACGTGGCGGCGATAGGCGATCACCACCTCCGAGCTTTGGCGCATGACGTGCATCAGTTGCCGGCCGTTGGCTTCGCGCGCGGCGACGGTCACCTTGGTCTGGTTCTGCGGCGAGACGCCGGCGTCGCATTCGGCGCCGAGACGGCGCGCCACGGCGGCCACGTCCATGGCGGTATCGCCGCCGCCGATGACGACGATGTGCTTGCCGGCGCAATCGATGCGGCCTTCGTTGTAGTCGCGCAGGAAGGTGATGCCGTCGGTGCAGTTCGGCGCGTCGGCGCCGGGAATGTCGAGCTTGTTGCCGGCCTGGGCGCCGATGCCGATGAACACGGCGTCGAAGTCCTTGCGGAGTTGCGCCATCGTCACGTCTTTGCCGACGCGCGTGTTGCAGCGGATTTCGATGCCGCCCATGTCGGTGATGCGCTTGATTTCGGCATCGACGATGTCGCGCGGCGTGCGGTAGGCGGGCAGGCCGAAGGTCAGCATGCCGCCGGGCTTGTGGTGGGCTTCGAAGACGACGATCCGGTGGCCCTTCTTGCGCAGCTGGTAGGCGACCGACATGCCGGCGACGCCGCCGCCGATGACGGCGATCTTCTTGCCGGTTTCGGTTTCGGGCTTGGCGAAGCCGAGGTTGTTCTCGATCGCGTAGTTGCCGAGGAACTGCTCGACGGAGTTGATGCCGACGTAATCCTCGACCTTGGCGCGGTTGCAGCCGCCCTGGCAGGGCGCCGGGCAGACGCGGCCCATGATGGCCGGGAAGGGGTTGCAGTCCGTCAGGCGGCGCCAGGCGTATTCCTGCCACGGCATGGTCGGCTTGCCGTCGGCGCCGACCGGCGGCTTCTCGATGCCGCGCACGATGTTCAGGTAGGAGCGGATGTCTTCGCCGGCCGGGCACTGGCCCTGGCACGGCGGCGTCTGCTGCACGTAAGTCGGACACTTGTAGGTCCAACTCGCCTTGAACAATTGTTCCTGCGAGCGCTTGAACTGGGTGTCGCCTTCCTTGAAGCGGCGATAGGTGAACTTGGTGTTCTGCGGGGTCTGGTTCATCGTGGACATCGCTTGTCTCCGGTAACTCGTTATAACTGCGTTTTACTGTTCGTTGCCTAATTGGATCGCCGTGCTGACGAGCTGATGCACGCCGCCGATGATGCCGCTCTTGAAACCGTAGTAGGGCACGACCTTGGTGAATTGGGCCTTGCAGATGGCGCAGATCAGCGCCATGAAATTCACGCCATGGTCGTCGACCACGCGCTGGAACGCTTCCATGCGCGGCAGCGCGCCCTTGACGCGAATGTCCATCAGGTCGTCGCTCAGCACGCCGCCGCCGCCGCCGCAGCAGAAGGTGCGCTCGCCGATGGTCTCCGGCGCCATGTCGACGAACTTGTTCGCCACCGCCTTGATGATGTTGCGCGGAATGTCGAACTGGCCGCCGGGATAGTCGCCCATGCGCGAACCGCGGGCGACGTTGCAGGAGTCGTGGAAGGTGATGATGCGGTGATCGTTGGCCGACTTGTCGAACTTCAGCCGGCCGGCCTGGATCAGGTCCCAGGTGAATTCGCAGATGTGCGCGGGCTGCTTGTAGCGGTGGTCGAGCTGGCTTTGCAGTTCGATGGCGAACGGATCCTTGGCGCCGGCGCCGACGCCGGTCAGGGTGTTCCAGAAAGCGTAGGCGACGCGCCAGGCGTGGCCGCATTCGCCGACCACGATGCGCTTGACGCCGAGTTCCAGCGCCGCTTCGCGGATGCGCAGGGCGATCGTGCGTAGCAGTTCGTAGTTGCCGACGAACATGCCGAAGTTGCCCGCTTCGGAAGCCTTCGTCGACAGCGTCCAGGAAATCCCGGCGGCGTGGAAGACCTTGCCGTAGCCGATCAGACTCTCGATGTGGGGCTCGGCGAAAAAGTCGGCCGAAGGCGTGACTAGCAGGACTTCGGCGCCCTTGACGTCGAGCGGGTACTTGACGTCGGCGCCGGTGTCGTCCTTGACGTCCTCCTCCAGTCCCTGCAGCGT
>DAIEEM010000225.1 GCA_027325905.1 Rhodocyclaceae bacterium | reverse complement strand
CTGTCCATGCTGAAGCGCGGCTACAAACTGAGGATGTGACATGCTCGACCCGCAACAGATCCAGGCCTGGATCGCCCGTGAATTGCCCTGCGAACATCTGGCGGTGGCGGGCGACGGCCAGCATTTCGAAGCCGTCGTCGTCAGCGCCGAATTCGCCGGCCTGTCGCGCGTCGCGCGCCAGCAGAAGGTCAATGCCATCCTCAAGGCGCGCTTCGACAGCGGCGAACTGCACGCCTTGTCGATGAAGACGCTGACCCCGGAAGAATGGAAATCGCAGAATGGATAAGCTGCTGATCGCGGGCGGAACAAAGCTCAAGGGCGAAGTCGCCATGTCCGGCGCCAAGAACGCCGCCCTGCCGCTGCTGACCGCGGCGCTGCTGACGGCCGAGCCGCTGACGCTGAGCAACCTGCCTCAGCTTAACGACATCGGCACCATGCTCAAGCTGCTGGCGCAGATGGGCGTGAAGGTCCAGCGCGAGGGCGACCGCGTCACGCTCGACGCCGCGGGGCTCGACAATCCGGTGGCGCCCTATGAGCTCGTCAAGACCATGCGCGCCTCGGTGCTGGTGCTCGGGCCGCTGGTGGCGCGGACGGGCGAGGCGCGGGTTTCGCTGCCCGGCGGCTGCGCCATCGGCGCGCGACCCGTCGACCAGCACATCAAGGGCTTGCAGGCCATGGGCGCCGAGATCGCCGTCGAACAAGGCTATGTCCACGCCAAGGCGACGCGGCTCTCCGGCGCCCGGCTGTTCACCGACATGGTCACCGTCACCGGCACCGAGAACCTGATGATGGCGGCCTGCCTCGCCGACGGCGAAACCGTCATCGAGAACGCGGCGCGCGAACCGGAAGTGGTCGATCTCGCCAATTGCCTCGTCGCCATGGGGGCGCGCATCTCCGGCGCCGGCACCGACGTCATCCGCATCCGGGGCGTCGAGCGCCTGCACGGCGCCGAGCACCGCATCATGCCGGACCGCATCGAGACCGGCACCTTTCTGTGCGCGGCCGCCGCGACCGGCGGCGACGTGCGCCTGACCGGCACCTCGTCCGCCTATCTCGACTCGGTTATCGACAAGCTCATGGATGCCGGCTGCGAGATCGAATTCGCCCGCGACGCCATCCGCCTCAAGGCGCCGCCGCGCCTGACGTCGGTGTCGATCCGCACCGCGCCCTATCCAGCCTTCCCGACCGACATGCAGGCGCAGTTCATGGCCATCAACGCCACCGCTTCCGGCACCGCCGTGATCCGGGAAACGATCTTCGAGAATCGCTTCATGCACGCGGTGGAACTGATTCGCCTCGGCGCCGACGTCAAGATCGACGGCAACACCGCCGTCGTCAAGGGCGTGGACCGGCTCGACGGCGCCACGGTCATGGCCACCGACCTGCGTGCATCGGCCGGCCTCGTCATCGCCGGACTGGTGGCGCAGGGCGAGACCCTGGTCGACCGCATTTACCATCTCGACCGCGGTTACGAGAAATTGGAACAGAAGCTCGCCGCGCTGGGTGCGCACGTTAGCCGGGTAAAATAGCCGCATGGACGGAATCACCATCGCCCTGTCGAAGGGGCGCATCTTCGAGGAAACGCTGCCGCTGCTGGCGGCGGCGGGCATCGTGCCGACCGAGGATCCGGAGTCCTCGCGCAAGCTCATCATCGGCACCAACCGTGCGGATGTGCGCGTCGTCATCGTGCGCGCTTCCGACGTGCCGACCTACGTGCAATACGGCGCCGCCGACCTCGGCATCGCCGGCAAGGACGTGCTGCTCGAACACGGCGGCGCCGGGCTTTACCAACCGCTCGACCTCAAGATCGCCAAGTGCCGCATGTCGGTCGCGGCGCCCGCCGGCTTCGATTACGCCGCGGCGGTGCGCCGCGGGGCGCGGCTGCGCATCGCCACCAAGTACATCGAGACGGCGCGCGAGCACTTCGCCGCCAAGGGCGTGCATGTCGACCTGATCAAGCTCTACGGTTCGATGGAACTTGCCCCGCTCGCCGGCCTCGCCGAAGCCATCGTGGACCTCGTCTCCAGCGGCGGCACGCTCAAGGCAAACAATCTCGTCGAAGTCGAGGAGATCATGAAGATTTCCTCGCGGCTGGTGGTCAACCAGGCGGCGCTGAAAACCAAGCGCGAGCTGATGTCGCTGATGTGTTCGACTGCGACCAGCCCGTTGGCCTTGAGGGTGCCGCCGGTGGAGACGAGGTCG
>DAIEEM010000204.1 GCA_027325905.1 Rhodocyclaceae bacterium | reverse complement strand
CCAATCAGACCGTCGGCGGCGGCGCAGGCGAATTCGGCGGCAATGATACGGCTTCCTCCGGCGGCTTGGGCGGCTCCGCACCCGGCCCCGGCTCATCCGGATCGAAGTCGGACAACGGCGACGACAGCAAGGACAAGCAGTCGGGCAGCCCTTCTTCAGGGGACAAGAAAGATGACAAACCGAGCAATAAACCGGTGGGCAAGTGCAGTGCCTAAGATTCTCGTCCTGCTCGCCGCTCTCGGCCTCTCCCTGGCCGCTTCGGCGCAGCAGGCGGGCATCGTCACGCATTTGTCCGGCATCCTCTCGGTCAAGCGCGCCGACGGAACTTCCAAGGTGCTCTCCGTCAAGTCCGAAGTCAACGAAGGCGACCTGCTTACCACCGAGGCCGATACCTACGCCCGCATCAAGTTCGCCGACGACAGCGAAATCGTGATGCGGCCCGGCACCCAACTCAAGATCGACAGCTACGCCTTCAATCCGGCCAAGCCGGAGAATGACAACGTCCTCGTCTCGATGCTCAAGGGCGGCATGCGCGCCGTCACCGGCATCATCGGCCACCGCAGCCAGGACAAGGTGAACTTCTCCACGGTCACGGCCACCATCGGCATCCGCGGCACCAACTGGGGCGCCCTCTTGTGCCAGAACGACTGCGGCGGCATTCCCACCACCACCGGCCAGCCGCCGGCCAACGGCCTGCACGTCGACGTCGCCTCGGGCCGCATCGTGGTGACCAACAGCGCCGGCAGCCAGGAGTTCACCGTCGGCCAGTTCGGTTTCGTCGCCGGCCCCCATACGCCGCCTATCATCGTGCCGCCGCAGCAAGGCGTCCCGGTCACCATGCCTTCCTCCATCTCCCAGAACAAGGGCAGCGGACAAGGCATCGGCAAGGGCAATGCCGGCGAGTGCGCCCTGTAGCGCCGGATGGCTGACGCGATGCCGCCATTTCATCCCGGAGCGACTGCGCCCTTGAGCCGCCGCGGCTTCCTCGTCGGCTCGCTGGCCGCGGGCTTCACCCTGGCCGCGGGGCCGGTGGCGGCGCAGACCGCCATCGTCACCGACACCCAGGGCCTCGCCGCCGGCGAAATCCAGGTGCCGACGGCCGACGGTGCCATGCCGGCCTACCGCGCCCAGCCGCTCGGAGTCGCCCATCCCCCGGTCGTTCTCGTCGTGCATGAGATCTTCGGCGTGCATGAATACATCAAGGACATCTGCCGCCGCCTCGGCAAGCTCGGCTACCTGGCGATCGCGCCGGAACTCTACGCGCGCTACGGCGACCCGTCGCAGCTCAAGAACGTCCAGGAGGCGCTGGCGCTCGCCGCCAAGGCGCCCGACGCGCAGGTGAACGCCGACCTCGACGCCTGCGTCGCCTGGGCCAAGGCCAAAGGCGGCGACGTCGGCCGCCTCGGCATCACCGGCTTCTGCCGCGGCGGCCGCAGCGTGTGGCTCTACGCCGCCCATCAACCGGCGCTGAAGGCCGCGGTGGCCTGGTACGGGCCGCTCGACGGCGCCCCCAGCGCCGACATGCCGCGCTGGCCGCTCGACGTCGCCGCGGAACTCAAGGCGCCGGTGCTCGGCCTCTACGGCGGCCAGGACCAGGGCATCCCGCTGTCCGACGTCGAGGCCATGCGCGCCGCCGTCGCCAAGGCCGGCGGTACGTCGGAACTGCGCGTCTATGCCGACGCCGGCCATGCCTTCCACGCCGACTACCGCCCTTCCTACCGCAAGGAAGCGGCCGAAGACGGCTGGCGGCGCATGCTGGAGTGGTTCAAGGGCCGCGGCGTCTAGCGGCGGCAGCGGCCGTGTCGCGCCGCGTCTTAGAGCGGCCCGTCTACTCGCGGCGAACCCCTATGCTAGAGTCGGCGCCGCTTCCGCCCATGGCGGCGGTGCCGACGCATACGCATAGGAGTTCCGTCTTGACAACCCGCTATCCCCACTTGCTGGCCCCGCTCGACCTCGGCTCGACGACGTTGAAGAACCGCGTGCTCATGGGCTCGATGCATACCGGCCTCGAGGAACTGCCCGACGGTCCGCGCCGTCTTGCCGCCTTCTATGCCGCGCGCGCCAGGGGCGGCGTCGGCCTCATCGTCACCGGCGGCATCGCTCCCAACCGCGAAGGCGCCATCGCCCCCGGCGCCGCGACGCTGGAAACCGAAGCGCAAGCGCAGGGTCACCGCGTCGTCACCGAGGCGGTGCATGCCGCAGGCGGCAAGATCGCCCTGCAGATCCTGCACACCGGGCGCTACGCGATGCATCCGGGCGGCGTCGCGCCGTCGGCGATCAAGGCGCCGATTTCGCCGTTTGCGCCGCGGGAACTAGCCGCCGCCGACATCGAGCGCACCGTCGCCGATTACGTGCGCTGCGCGCAACTGGCGCAGAGCGCCGGCTACGACGGCGTCGAGATCATGGGTTCCGAGGGCTACCTGATCAACCAGTTCGTCGCCCCGCATACCAACCGGCGCAGCGACGAATGGGGCGGCAGCTTCGAGAACCGCAGCCGCTTCGCCGTCGACATCGTGCGCCGCACGCGCGCCGCCGTCGGCGTGGACTTCATCGTCATCTTCCGCCTGTCCATGCTCGATCTCGTCGACGGCGGCAGCGACTGGCCCGAAGTCGTCGCCCTGGCGCAAGCCGTCGAAGCGGCCGGCGCAACGATCATCAATACCGGCATCGGCTGGCACGAAGCGCGCATCCCGACCATCGCCACCATGGTGCCGCGCGGCGCCTTCGCCTGGGTCACGCGCCGCCTGCGCGCCGCCGTCGGCATCCCGCTGATCGCCACCAACCGCATCAACGATCCGGCGCTGGCCGAAGCGATCCTGGCCGAAGGCGGCGCCGATATGGTATCGATGGCGCGCCCCTTTCTCGCCGACGCCGATCTCGTCGCCAAGGCCGCGGCCGGGCGCGAAGCCGAGATCAACACCTGCATCGCGTGCAACCAGGGCTGCCTCGACCACATCTTCGCCGGCAGGATTTCCTCCTGCCTCGTCAATCCCTACGCCTGCCAGGAAACCGAAATGCAGGCGCAGCCGGCGGCGCCGCAAAAGCGCATCGCCGTCGTCGGCGCCGGGCCGGCCGGACTGGCCTGCGCCACCACGCTGGCGCAACGCGGCCACGCCGTGACGCTCTACGACGACCACGACAGGATCGGCGGCCAGTTCAACCTGGCGCGGCGCATTCCCGGCAAGGAGGAGTTCGGCGAGACGCTGCGCTACTTCGCCGCACAGTTGGCGTTTACCGGAGTCGACGTCCGCCTCGGCGCTCGCGCCGGCGTCGACGCGCTCGCGGGCCACGACCACGTCGTGCTCGCCACCGGCATCGTGCCGCGTCGTCCCGCAATTCCCGGCATCGACCACCGCAAGGTTGCAAGCTACATCGACGTCATCGAAGGCCGCGTCGCTGCCGGCGACAAGGTCGCCATCGTCGGCGCCGGCGGCATCGGCTTCGACGTCGCGGAACTCTTGACGCATGTCGGCGACCACACCATTGCCGACTATCAGGCGCTGTGGGGCATCGATGCCGATTACCGGGAGCGCGGCGGCATCGCGCCGGCGCCGCCGCCGACACCCGCGCGCCAGGTCTGGCTGCTCCAGCGCAAGACCAGCAAGGTCGGCGACGGGCTGGCCAAGACCACCGGCTGGGCGCGGCGCGCGACGCTGCAGAAGCACGGCGTGCAGATGCTGGCCGGCGTCGAGTACCTGAAAATAGACGATGCCGGCCTGCACATCCGTCTCGGCGCCGACGAGCAGGTGCTTGCCGCCGATACCGTCGTCATTTGCGCCGGCCAGGATCCGCGCCGCGACTTGCAGGCCGGGCTCGAAGCAGCCGGCATTGCCGTCACGCTGATCGGCGGCGCCGACGTCGCCGCCGAACTCGACGCCGAGCGCGCGATCGCGCAGGGCACGCAGGTCGGGCTGGCGCTGTAGCTCCAGCCAGGCGCTGCCCTTTCTCCGGGAAAGGGGCCGGGAGGTGTTAGCGGCGCAGCGTATTCGTCGCTCGTCAGAGCGGCGACGAATACGCGAGGTGGCCGTCGATCAGGGTGTAGCGCACTTCGCCGGCGAGCTCGGCGCCGAGGAAGGGCGTGTTCTTGCCCTGGCTCTTCAAGCGCTCGCGCGTGATGCGCACGCGCGCTTCCGGATCGAAGACGCAGATGTCGGCGGCGCGGCCGACGCCCAGCGTGCCGGCCTCGATGCCGAGGACGCGCGCCGGGTCGCTGGTCACGCGCGCCAGCGCCTGCGCCAGCGGCAGCCGGGCCTCCGCCGCCCACTTCAGCGTCAGCGGCAGCAACAGTTCCAGCCCTGTGGCGCCGGCTTCGGCTTCGCCGAACGGCGCCTGCTTGCCGTCGTCGTCGACCGGCGTATGGTCGGAACACAGCGCGTCGACGGTGCCGTCGGCCAGCCCGGCGCGCAGGGCGTCGCGGTCGCGCGCCGAGCGCAGCGGCGGGTCGAGGCGGGCGTGCGGATCGAAATAGCCGATGTCGTTTTCGCACAGGTGCAGGTGATGGGCGGCGATGTCGCAACTGACGGCGATGCCGGCGGCGCGCGCGGCGCGAATCATCTCCAGCCCCGCCGCGCTAGATATGCGCGCGACATGAAGCCGGGCGCCGGTCTCCTGCGCCAGGTGCAGGATGGTGGCCAGGGCGATGGTCTCGGCGACGACCGGAATGCCGGTAAGCCCCAGGCGCGCGGCGACTTCGCCATCGTGTGCGACGCCGCCCGCAGCGAGGTAGGGATCCTGTGCCGACAGCCAGACCGGGAAGCCGAAGGTCGCCGCGTATTGCATCGCCCGCAGCAGCACCTGGGTATTGAGAATCACGGTGTTGGCCTGGCCGAAGGCGACGCAGCCGGCCTCGGCAAGCTCGGCCATTTCCGTCAGCCGTTCGCCGCCAAGGCCCACCGTCAGCGCGCCGACCGGATAGACGTGGGCGAAATCCCGCAGCCGCGCCCGGTGCTTGAGCATTTCGACAAGGCCCGGTTCGTCGAGCGGCGGATCGGTGTCGGGCGGGCAGGCGAGGCTGGTGATGCCGCCGGCCGCCGCCGCCGCCATTTCCGACTCCAGCGTGGCGCGGTATTCGAAGCCCGGCTCGCGCAGCCGCGCCGCGAGATCGACGAGGCCGGGGCAGACGACGCAGCCGGCGGCATCGATGCTGCCCTCGGCGGCGAAGCCGGCCGGCAGCCGGCCGACGCCGACGATGCGGCCTTCGGCGACATAGACATCGGCGGGGCGGTCGACGCCGTTGGCGGGATCGACGACGCGGCCGTTGGCAATCTGTATTCTCATGTTCAGTTCCCCGCCAGCATGGACATCACCGCCATCCGCACGGCGATGCCGAAAGTCACCTGCGGCAGGATCACCGCCTGGCCGCCGTCGGCGACGGCGGAATCGATCTCGACGCCGCGGTTCATCGGCCCCGGATGCATGACGATGGCGTCTGGCTTGGCCAGTTCGAGCTTGTCCGGCGTGAGGCCGTAGTACTTGAAGTACTCCTGCGTGCTCGGCAGCAATGCGCCGTTCATGCGCTCGTTCTGCAGGCGCAGCATCATCACGACGTCGACGCCGCGGAGGCCCTCGCGCATGTCGTTGAAGACGCGCACGCCCATGCGCTCGACCTCGCTCGGCAGCAGGGTCTTCGGCGCGACGACGCGCACCTCGGGTACGCCGAGCACGTTCAGCGCATGGATCTGGCTGCGCGCCACGCGCGAGTGCAGCACGTCGCCGACGATGGCGACGGTGAGATTGGCGAAGTCCTTCTTGTAGTGCCGGATGGTGTACATGTCCAGCAGGCCCTGCGTCGGGTGGGCGTGGCGGCCGTCGCCGGCATTGACGACGCGGATGTGGTCGGCGCCGATGTTGCGCAGGTGCTGGGCGATCAGGTGCGGCGCGCCGCTGGCGGCGTGGCGCACGATGAACATGTCGGCCTGCATGGCGGCGAGGTTGTCGACGGTGTCGAGCAGCGTTTCGCCCTTGGTCGTCGACGAGGTGTTGATGTTGAGGTTGATGACGTCGGCGGACAGCCGCTTCGCCGCGATCTCGAAGGTGGTGCGCGTGCGCGTCGAGTTCTCGAAGAACAGGTTGAAGACGCTCTTGCCGCGCAGCAGCGGCACCTTCTTCACTTCGCGCTCGGCGACCTCGGTGAAGGGCGCGGCGGCGTCGAGGATCGAGACAACGATTTCGCGCGGCAGGCCGTCGATGGTCAGCAGGTGCTGCAACTCGCCGTTCTTGTTGAGCTGGGGGTTGGGGATCATTTCTCGACTACCGTGAATTCGAGGCTGCCGTCCTCGGTGCGTTCGAGATTGAGGCTCTGCGCCGCCGGCAGTTGCAGCGTGTGCGGGCAGTAGGTCGCGGCGATCGGCAGTTCGCGGCCGCCGCGGTCGACCAGTACGGCGAGGTCGATACGTGCCGGCCGGCCGTAGTCGAACAGTTCGTTCAGCGCCGCGCGGATGGTGCGGCCGGTGTAGAGGACGTCGTCGACGATGACGACATGGGCGTCGGCGACGTCGAAGGGAATGGCCGAAGGTTTGCGCCCGCCCTGCAATCCGCGCTGGTGGTAATCGTCGCGGTAGAAGGAGACGTTCATGCTGCCGAGCGGCTGCTTGAGGCCGAGTTCCCGGTGCAGCCATTCGGCGATCCAGACGCCGCCGGTCTGGATGCCGACCAACGCGGTGGCCGGTGTGACGTGCGGCCGCATCAAGTCGGCTAAGCGCCGGCAAAGTTCAGTGGCTTGGGGCAGGGTCGGCATGGTCGGTCCGGTCGAAATAGGATTGCAGGATGACGGCGGCGGCTTCGGCGTCGATCGCCTGCTTGTTGCGGCGCAGGTCGTGGCCGCCGGCGCGCAGCCGCGCCTCGGCCGCGGTCGACGACAGCCGCTCGTCGGCGAACTCGACCGGCAGGCGGAAACGGCCGTGCAGTTGCTGGGCGAAGCGGCGGCAGCGCGCCGTCATGTCGTGCTCGCTGCCGTCGAGGGCGAGCGGCAGCCCGACCACCAGCCGCGCCGGCTGCCATTCGGCGATCAGGCGGCCGATGGCCTCGAAGCGCGCTGCGTTCGCCGCGGCGGAGATGGTGGTGAGCGGGCGGGCGTTCTTCAGCATCGCTGCGCCGACGGCGACGCCGATGCGCCGGGTGCCGAAGTCGAAGGCGAGCACCAGGTGGCCTGACGGCTCATCAGGCATGCCCGGCGATTTCGGAAAGGTTGGCGAAATCGATGCCGAGCAGTTGCATCGCCGCCGGCAGGCGCTCCTCCGGCGGCAGACCGAAGATGATGTGGCTGTCGGCGGCGACGGTGAGCCAGGCGTTCTGCGACAACTCATGTTCGAGTTGTCCGGCCGACCAGCCGGCGTAGCCGAGCGAAATGACGACGTCGTGCGGCGCGCCGGATTCGCTCATCGCCTGCAGGATGTCGCGCGAACTGGTGAGACCGATCTCGTCGGTGACGGTCAGCGTCGAATGCCACTGCCCTTTCGGGCGATGCAGGACGAAGCCGCGGTCGGTCTGCACCGGGCCGCCGAAATAGACCGGCAGGCCGGCGAGTTCGCTCCTGGCGGCCTCGGCCCCGAGGGAGATATTGACGCGCTCGAACAGCCCCGCCACGTTCATGTCGATCGGCCGATTGACGATAATGCCGAGCGCCCCGTCGGCATTGTGCTCGCAGACGAAGGTCAGCGAACGGGCGAAATTCGGATCGGCCATGGCGGGCATGGCGATGAGAAAATGGTTGGCGAGGCTGACGGTATTCATGGCTCGCCCTCATTGTAATCGCTGGCCGGCCGGAGGAAAAGGAACACCGGCGTCCGCGGTGGGCGGCTTCGCCGCGGGCGGGGCCGGGACTTACATTCCTTTACATCTTGGCGCCGCACTGAAATACCTTCGCGGCGGCGGCGCCGGTAAGCTGCGCCGATAAGTTGAAGGAGAAACGGTGCCGCCCTTGCTTGCCAACAAACCCTTCGCGTCCGCCGTCGGCCTGCGCGGCTTCGGCGCGACCGCGCTGGCGCTTACCCTGCTCACGGGCTGCTCCACGCATGCGCAGCCGAAGCCGGACACGGCGGCGGTGAAGCAATTCGCCGGACGCGGCTACCTGGCCGACGACCAGTACGGCATCGCCACGAGTTTCGCCACCTGGGTCATCGGTCAGCGCAACTTCGACGTCGCCCTGACGGTTCCGGCGAAGCCCGGCCTGGCGCCTTTGGTCATCTACCTGCCGGCCCTGGGCGAAAGCCGTTCCGCCGGCGAGGCGTGGCGCACGGCGTGGGCGCGCAGCGGCTACGCCGTGCTGTCCGTCCAGCCGCTGGCTGAGGACGCCAGGGCATGGTCCTCGGCCGCAGCCCGTTCCGGCGACTTCGTCGCTCTCGCGCGCGATCGTTATGCCGCCAAGGCGATGGCCGCCCGCTTCGACGCCCTGACCGAGGTGCTGGCCGAAGTGGCGCGCCGCCGGCAGTGGCAGGAAGCGCCTTTCGACCGCATCGACGCATCCCACGTCGCCATCGCCGGCTTCGATCTCGGCGCCTACACCGCCATGGCCGTCGCCGGGGAGAAGGTGGGCGGCAGCGTCATGCCGAAACTGCCGCTGCCGATTGTCGCCGTCATTGCGCTCAGCCCCTACGCCGATTTTTCCGGTGCCGCGTTCGACGTCCGCTATACCGACATCATTGGGCCGGTGCTGTGCATTACCGGCGACGACGATGCCGATGCGCTCGGCCTGGTGACGTCGCCGTCCGTGCGCAAGGCCCCGTTCCAGTACATGCCGGCCGGCGACAAGTTCCTGCTGACGATGGCCGACATTCGCCACGCCACCTTGAGCGGCGGCGCAATCGCCAGCGAAGCCGGCGACGCCGGCCACGACACGGCGGGTCAGGGGGACGGCGCCTCTCAAGGCGGCGGACGGCGCGGCCACAAGGGCAACCGGATGGGCGACGACGGCGCCACAGGCCGCCGCGTCGACATCGACGGCCGCGCGTCGCCGACTTCCCTGGCGATGGACGTGGCGGCCGTCCAGGCCGTGACCACCGCATTCCTCGACGCCTATGTCAGGAAGGATTCCATCGCCCGCGAATGGCTGGCGAAGGATGCATCGCGCTGGCTGGAAGACCGCGGGGAGATCAAGAGAAAATAACGGGCGACGCCAGGACCGGCCACGTCGACTCCGTCCTCACGCCGGCGCGCGCCAGGTTTTTCTGGGCGGCGGCGGCAAAGGCCTCACGCCCGCAGCGGCTCGAAGTCTTCCTTGCGCGCGCCGCACTCGGGACAGACCCAGTTCGGCGGCAAATCCTCCCAGCGCGTGCCGGGCGCGATGCCATCGGCGGGACTGCCCTCGGCTTCGTCATAGATGTGGCCGCAGACCTGGCAAACCCAGGCGCGGTAGCCGGCGACGGCGTTCATGACTGGCAAGGGACCTCGGAGGCTTTCGGTTAGAATCGCCCCATCTTACCCCAGCGCCCGCCGGGCGTGCCCGCCTCATGGCCTCTGCCCCTGCCGAACTGCCGCCGCCCATCGTCATGACCTTCGCCGCCTCCGACCCGACGGGCGGCGCCGGCCTGCAGGCCGACATCCTGACGCTGGCCAGCATGGGCTGCCATCCGCTTTCGGTCGTCACCGCGCTGACCATCCAGGATACCGGCGGCGTCGAGGACGTGCTGGCCATCGACGCCGACTGGGTGGCCGACCAGGCCCGCGCGCTGCTCGAAGACATGCCGGTGGCCGCCTTCAAGCTCGGCATGCTCGGCAGCGCCGAAGTCGTCTCCGTCATCGCCGAGATCCTCGCCGACTATCCCGACATCCCGCTGGTGCTAGACCCCGTGCTCGCCTCCGGGCGCGGCGATGCGCTCGCCGACGAAGAAACGATTTCCGCAATGATCGAACTGCTGCTGCCGCAGACGACGATCCTGACGCCCAACAGCCTCGAAGCGCGCCGCCTGGCGCTGGACGACGACGCCGACGAAGACGACCCTGACCCGGCCGAATGCGCGCGCCGGCTGATCGCCGGCGGCTGTGAATTCGTGCTCGTCACCGGCACCCACGCCAACACCGCCGACGTCGTCAACACGCTCTACGGCGACGAAGGCGTGGTGCGCAGCGACCGCTGGGAGCGCCTGCCGGGCAGCTACCACGGATCCGGCTGCACGCTGGCCTCGGCCATCGCCGCCAACCTCGCCAACGGACTCGACATCGGCGACGCCGTGCGCGACGCGCAGGAATACACGTGGCAGGCCCTGGCCGCGGGCTTCCGTCCCGGCATGGGGCAGTACATTCCCGACCGCTTCTTCTGGGCGCGCAACGAGGAGGCAAAGGATGATGCCTGAGCGTATTCCGCTGCGCGGCCTCTACGCCATCACCCCCAGCGACAGCCTGCTGCCGCGGCTCTCGGCGCTGGTCGCCAGCGCCCTGGCCGGCGGCGTGCGCTACGTCCAGTACCGCAACAAGTTCGCGCCGCAGCCGTTGAAGCGCGCGCAGGCCGCCGAGCTGCTGCGCATCTGCCGCGCCGCCGACGCCAAGCTGATCGTCAACGACGACCTCTGGCTGGCGCTCGAAATTGGCGCCGACGGCGCGCACCTCGGCCGCGAGGACGGCGATGTCCGCATGGCGCGCCAGGCGCTGGGCGACAAGCGCATCCTCGGCGTCTCCTGCTACAACGACATCGGCCGCGCCGCAGCCGCCGCAGCCGCTGGCGCCGATTACATCGCCGTCGGCAGCGTCTTCGCCTCGGCCACCAAGCCCGACGCGACGCGCGCCTCGCTCGATCTTCTCGGCGAGGCCAAGCGTCGGCTGCAACTGCCGGTGGCGGCCATCGGCGGCATCACCCTGGAAAACGCAAACGACGTCATCGCCGCCGGCGCCGACATGGTCGCGGTCATCACCGACCTCTTCGATGCCATGAACATCCAGGAACGCGCGGCGGCTTACCAGAAACTGTTCGATTGAGGCTTCGACCATGGCAACTCGCAACGAAGAACTATTCGCCCGCGCCCAGAAGACCATTCCCGGCGGCGTCAATTCCCCCGTGCGCGCCTTCCGTTCCGTCGGCGGCGCCCCGCGCTTCTTCGCCAAGGGCGAAGGCGCCTACGTCTGGGATGCCGACGGCCGCCGCTACATCGACTATGTCGGCTCCTGGGGTCCGCTGATCCTCGGCCACGCCGAGCCCGACTGCGTGCGCGCCGTGCAGGATGCCGCCGCCAAGGGCCTGTCCTTCGGCGCGCCGACCGAGGGCGAAATCGAACTTGCCGAACTGCTGGTGAAACTCGTGCCGAGCATGGAACTGGTGCGGCTGGTGTCCTCGGGCACCGAGGCGACGATGAGCGCCATCCGCCTGGCGCGCGGCTTTACCGGCCGCGACGCCATCGTCAAGTTCGAGGGCTGCTACCACGGCCACGCCGACAGCCTGCTGGTGAAAGCCGGCTCGGGCATGCTGACCTTCGGCAATCCTTCGTCTTCCGGCGTGCCGGCCGACCTCGCGCAGCATACGCTGGTGCTCGACTACAACAGCCTCGCCCAGCTGGAGGACGCCTTCGCTCGGCACGGCGACGAGATCGCCACGGTGATCGTCGAGCCGGTCGTCGGCAACATGAACCTGATCGCGCCCGAGCCGGAGTTTCTCAAGGCCATGCG
>DAIEEM010000199.1 GCA_027325905.1 Rhodocyclaceae bacterium | reverse complement strand
GTGGTCGAGACTGTTCCTGACGAGGTGGGTAAGCGGGTCGGCGATGCGTTCGATGAGGCCCTTGTCGAGTTCGGTATCGTCGCCGATCAATTTCAATTCCACCTTCTTGCCGAGCTTCTGCGACAGTTCGCGCACGACGCGCGGGAAGCGGCTGAACACCACCGACATCGGCAGCATGCGGATCGACATCACCGTTTCCTGGATGTCGCGCGTATTGCGCTCCAATTGAGCGAGGCCGTTGATCAGGCGCTCGAAGCGCACCGGGTCGACGGTCGACACCGACGCCGCGAGCATCGCCTGCGTGATCACCAGTTCGCCGACGAGATTGATGAGTTGGTCGACTTTTTCGACGCCGACGCGGATCGAGGTATCGGCACCCGGCTTGGCGACGGCCGCACGCGTGGCCTCGGCCTTATCGCCAGCGACAGCCTGGGGAACGGGTTTGGGCGGCGCCGACAGCTCGGCCGCCAGCGACGCAGGCGTGGCCGGCAGGGGTTCGAAGAAACCGTAAGCATCGTCGGCGGTCGTCTCCGGCGTCTTGTCGGTCAGCGGTTCGAAGAAACCGTAAGCATCGTCCGCCACGGCGGCGACACCCAGCGGCAGGATACGAATGCTGTCGCTGCGGGCGACGAAATCCAGCGCTGCGCGCGCGGCATCGGCGTCGGTGGCGCCGACAAGCTCGACGTGCCACGGCAGTTCGGGCGCGGCCGGACGCTCGACGACGCGCGCGGTGCCGCCGGTGCCGAGTTCGGCCATCACGTTATCGAGCGCGCGTCGGACTGCCGCCTCGTCGCCCTCAAGCACGAACTGCAGGTCGAGGCCGGCCACCGTCGGGTTTGCGTCGGCGCCGGCGACGGCGACGACCGGCGCGGCAACCGGCGGCGCGGCGGGCGCAGGCGCCGTCGCGGGGCTGCTCGTCAGTTCGCGCAGGCGGGCGCAGATCGTTTCGACGTCCGCCGGGTTCGCCTCGCCTTCGCCTTTGTGCGCCGCGAGCAAAACCTTGAGGATGTCGCCGGCGTCGAGGAAGGCGTCGATCATCGACTCGCGCAGCGACAGCTCGCCCTTGCGTATGCGATCGAGCAGGTTTTCGAGGATGTGCGTGACTTCGGCGAGGTCGGTGAAGCCGAAAGTGCCCGCCGACCCTTTGATCGAGTGGGCGGCGCGGAACACGGCGTTGAGCTGCTCGGCGTCGGGATTGTCGATGTCCAGCGCGAGTAGGAGGGATTCCATGTTGGCCAGATGCTCCGCGGTCTCCTCGTAGAAGACCTGGAAGAACTGGCTCATGTCGATCGCCATAGCGCCTTCCTGCAAGTAGGTTGGGACGCGATGCTCAGCCGACGACTTTCTTGACGACTTCTATCAGCTTTTGCGGATCGAACGGTTTGACCAGCCAGCCAGTGGCCCCGGCGGCGCGTCCCTGCTGCTTCATGGCATCCGACGACTCCGTCGTCAGCATGAGGATGGGAACGGTCTTGTATTGCGGCAGGGCGCGCAGATTCTTGATCAGCGTCAGGCCGTCCATGCGCGGCATGTTCTGGTCGGTAAGGATCAGGTTGAAGCTGGCGGCCTTGGCCTTGTCGAGGCCATCCATGCCGTCGACGGCGTCGACGACCTCATAGCCCGAACTTTTCAGGGTGAACGCCACCATCTGGCGGATGGAGGCGGAATCGTCGATCGCGAGAATGGTCTTTGCCATGATGTGGTTCCTAGAAGAGTTCGACTTCGCCTTGAGCCGTTGCCCGCTGGCCGACAGGGTTCGTGGTCATGTTCTCGTTATCTTGTCCGGGCGCCGTTCGCCGGGAGCCTGGACCGGCCCGTGGTTTTACTTGACGGTTGGTGCAGTATCCGCGGCGCCGGGCTGTTGCGCGGCCGCACCCGTATCCGCGTCGGGCGCGGCGTCGCCGTCGCGCAGAATGGCTTCTTCGGTGCGCTTGTTCATGACGACGATGCTGATGCGCCGGTTGATCGGATTGTAGGGATCCTGCTTGTCGTACAACACCGTCGAGGCCAGACCGACGACGCGCATGATCTTGCCCTCTTCCATGCCGCCGGCAAGCAACTCGCGTCGGGCGGCATTGGCACGGTTGGTAGACAGTTCCCAGTTGCCGAAGCTCTTGTTGCCGCCGGCGTACGGCGTGGCGTCGGTATGTACGGACAAGGAAATCCTGTTCTCGACCTGGTTGAGCGCCTGGCCGATCTCGTGCAGGATCTCGCGCGTATACGGCTTGAGCTCGGAGCTCGCCAGGTCGAACATGGGGCGGTTCTTCTCGTCGACGATCTGGATACGCAGGCCCTCGGAAGTGATGTCGAGCAGCATCTGGCTCTTGAACTGGCGCAGGGTGGGGCTGTCGTCGATCATCTTCTCGATGCTCGTCTTCAGCCCCTCTAGGCGTTCCTTCTCCTTGCGCTCGAATTCTTCCTTGACGCGCGCAGCATTCACGGTCGCGCGTTCGGGCGTGTTGTCGCCCTTCTTGACCTGGCCGAAGCTGCGCGTCAGATCCTCGCCACCGCCGCTGAGGATGGACGAGGACTCGCCGGAACCCTCGCCGCCGAGCATGGAAACCTTGAGCGGCGTCGCAAAGTAGTCGGCGATGCCCTTGAGGTCGCCCTTGGTCGTCGACCCCAACAGCCACATCAGCAGGAAGAACGCCATCATCGCCGTGACGAAATCGGCGTAGGCGATCTTCCAGGCGCCGCCG
>DAIEEM010000194.1 GCA_027325905.1 Rhodocyclaceae bacterium | reverse complement strand
GCGCTGCTCGCCACGCTCGAAAGCGCTGCGGGCCGCTGGGTGCTGGCGCCGCGCGACGATGCCGCGGCGGAACTTGCGCTCGCCAGCCGCGCCGGCGACGGCATCGTCACGCAAGTCGTCGACCGTACCTTCGTCGACGGCGGCCAGCGCTGGATCGTCGACTACAAGACCGCCCGCGTCGACGGCGATGCCGCCGCCCTCGCCGCCCACGCGCAAGCCTACCGGCCGCAGCTCGAACGCTATGCCGCGCTGTTCGCCGGCGAGGGCCTGCCGCTGCGCCTGGGCGTTTTCTACGCGGCGCGCGGGCAACTGGTAGAGTTGCCGCTTGTCATCTGAGAAGACGCCATGCCCGTCAGCCTCGAAGGAAAATTCGTCGTCGCGCTCTCGTCGCGCGCCCTCTTCGATTTCGAGGAGGAGAACCGCGTCTTCGAGGACCGCGACGACTCGGCCTACATGGCGCTACAACTGGAACGCATGGAGCAGCCGGCGCCGCGCGGCGTCGCCTTTCCGCTGGTGAAGAAGCTGCTGGCCTTCAACGCCGACGGCGAGCATCGCGTCGAGGTGGTGATTCTGTCGCGCAACGATCCGGTCTCGGGCCTGCGCGTGTTCCGCTCTGCCGAAGCCGCGGGGCTGTCGCTGGAGCGCGGGGTGTTCACGCGCGGCCGTCCTCCCTACCACTATCTGGCGCCGCTCGGCGCGCATCTCTTCCTTTCCGCCTTCGAGGGCGACGTGCGCGGCGCGCTGGAAGCGGGCGTGCCGGCGGCGCGCGTCTATCCGCAGTCCTTCGTCGACGCCGATCGCCATCCGCAGGAAGTGCGCATCGCCTTCGACGGCGACGCCGTGCTGTTTTCCGACGAGGCCGAGCGCATCTACCAGGCCGAAGGCCTGCCGGCTTTCCAGGCGCATGAGGTTTCCCATGCGCGCCGGCCGCTGCCCGACGGCCCCTTCAAGCCGCTGCTGGCGGCGCTGCATCGCCTGCAGGCGGCGGGCACGACGGCACCGATGCGCATCCGCACGGCGCTGGTCACGGCGCGCAGCGCTCCGGCCCACGAACGCGCGGTGCGCGCGCTGATGGACTGGAACATCGCGGTGGACGAGGCCCTGTTCCTCGGCGGCCTGGAGAAGGGGCCATTTCTCAAGGAATTCCAGCCCGATTTCTTCTTCGACGACCAGCCGGCGCACTGCGAATCCGGCGCGCGGGCCGGCCCCACCGGCCACGTCGTCAGCGGCGTCGCCAATTCCTAGTATTGAGGCGGGTCAAAACGCCGCTGCCAATCGGGACTATGCTTACCGTGTGTTCTTGAGCGGCGCGACACGGCTGCCAAGCGACCGATCAGCGTTGAGGGGAGAGCTCAAATGGCGATGGTCATGTTGGACGAGGTGACGCCGCAGGGCGTCGCCGCCGTTCTCGAAACGTGGCGCGGCGCGGGCGAAGCATTCCATCTGCTGGCTTTGTTGCCGGAGTCCGAGAAGGGCAAGGTCGGCGAATTGCAGGCGGTGTGCCGCCAGGCCGGGGTGGCGCTGGGCGGTGCGCTGTTTCCGCAACTGATCCACGACGGCGCGTTATGGGATGGCGGCGCGGTCTTGCTGCGCGTGACGGCGTCGCCGCCGCCGCTGCTGATCGAGAAGGTCGGCACGGCGGACGCCGTCGCGCGCGTTTGCGGCGAGACGGTCGACTGTGTCGAGGGCAATATCGCCGATGACGCGAATGCGGCATTGTTCTGCATTTTCGATGCCCTGGTGCCGAACATCGCGACCCACCTCGACGGCTGGTATTTGAGCCTTGCCGACCGAGTGCGGTATTTCGGCGTCAATGCCGGCAACGAGCGCTTCGTTTCAGAACCCTGCCTGTTCGACAGCGAGCGCTTCATCGCCGATGCCGTGCTGCTGCAGTTGCTGCCGGGGCACCCGGGCGCCTGTCTCGAGCACGGCTACGCCGTCCCGGCCCAGGCGATCACCGCCACCTCGGCTACCGGCAACAGCATCGTCCAGATCGACTGGCGGCCGGCGCTCGATGTCTATCGCGAGATCATGCAGACGCAGTACGGAGTCGCCATCGACCGCGAAAACTTCTACAGCCATGCCGTGCATTTTCCGTTCGGCATCTTGCGTGCCGACGGCGAAGTACTGGTGCGGATTCCCGTCGCGCTCGGCGCAAAGGGCGAAATCATTTGCGTTGGCGAGATCCAGCCCAATTCGATGCTGACCCTGCTCGATGCCCGCGCCGGTTCCGGCAAGGCCGCGGCGGCGCTGGCGCGCGACCTTGCGGAGCAGGGCGCACTGCTTGCGGGCGGCGATTTGCTGTTGTTCTATTGTGCCGGGCGCCGCCTCCACATCGGCGCCGGCCTCGGCGACGAACTCGCGGCAGTGGCGCGCGAAACGGCGGCGCAGCAGGTGGCCGGGGCATTGTCCCTCGGCGAGATCGGCGGCGCCCGCAGCGACGGCTATCCGCTGTTCCACAATGCCACCCTCGTCGGCGTGCCATGGTCGCGGCCATAAACAGCGTCCAGGCCCTGTCGGTACTCTACGACCTCGCCCTCACCATCGGCAGCGAGGTGACGGTCGATACGCTGTTGACACGGACGTTGCAGCGCTTTCTCTATCACACCGGCTTTCCGGCCGGGCTTGTCTACTCGTCGCTGCCGGACACCGCCGAGTTGGGCTGGAAGGATGTGTGCCTGGAAACGGCCGTCGGCAATTACGCCCTCGTCAAGCGCAAGGGCGAGATCCTGCGGCTGCCGGCCGCGCTTGCCGACACGACGCCGGCGATGGCGGAAATGCCCGAACTGCTGGCGGTCTTCCCGGCGCGCAAGCCCTATCGCTTCTGCCTGCGCCTGCCGATAGGCGATTTCGGCGCCGCCTTGCTGCTGAGCCCAGCGCCGCCCAATTCGCCGCTGCCGCTGACGGAGCTTTTTCTGCCGATCATGTCGCGCCTGGCGACGGCCATCACGCTGTGCCAGCGCATCAAGGACCGCACCGAGGCGCTGCAGCAGGCCAACCGCGAACTGGAGGCGTTCTCCTATTCGGTGTCGCACGACCTGCGCGCACCGCTGCGGGCCATAGACGGCTTCTCGCACATCCTGCTCGAGGATTACGCTCCCATGCTCGACGACGAGGGCAAGCGCCTGCTGAACCAGGTGTGTGCCAACACCGTGCGCATGGATCAGCTAATCGACGACATGCTGAGTTTCTCGCGCATGGCGCGCCGCGAGATGGCGGCCATGACGATCGACGTGACCGCCCTGGCGCGCGAAGTCGCCGCCGAGCTGCAGGCGGCGGCCGGACGCGCTCTGCGCTTCGAGATCGCGGCGTTGCCGCCGGCGCGGGGCGATCGCGACATGCTGCGCCAGGTGCTGACGAACCTGTTGTCGAACGCCGTCAAGTTCACGCGCTCGCGCGCCGAGGCGGTGATCGAGGTCGGCGGCTCCGTGACGGCGGAGGGCGGCGTCTACTACGTGAAGGACAACGGCGTCGGTTTCGACATGGCTTACGTCGGCAGACTGTTCGGCGTCTTCGAGCGCCTGCACGCGCAGAAGGATTTCGAGGGCACCGGCATCGGCTTGGCGATCGTCAAGCGCATCGTCACGCGGCACGGCGGCCGGGTCTGGGCCGAAGGCAAGGAAGGCCAGGGCGCGGTGTTCCATTTTTTCCTCCCCCGCGGCTGAGGCAAACGATGGATACTCCGAAGCGCGGCGGCGACCCAGGCGAACTGCCGGCAGGCATCCGCTTCGCCGATCTGGTGGACGTGCCCGGCCTGCAGGCCTTGATGGATAGCGTCCACAAGCTCATCGGCATCGCCAACGCGATCATCGACCTCGACGGCGTGGTGATCGCGCATGCGGGCTGGCAGGATCTGTGCACCCGCTTCCATCGCGTCAACCCGGCGACGCGCAAGCGCTGCGTCGAGAGCGACACGTCGCTGGCCGGCAGCATGACGCGCGGCGAGCATTTCGCCGCCTACCGCTGCCTGAACGGCCTCGTCGACACCGCCTCGCCGATCATCGTCGGCGGCCGGCACATGGCCAACATCTTCACCGGCCAGTTCTTCGTCGCGCCGCCGGACTTGGAGTTCTTTCGCCGCCAGGCCGGCGAATTCGGCTTCGACGAAGGCGCCTATCTCGACGCGGTGGCCAGGGTGCCGATCGTCCCGCAGGAGCGCATCGAAGCCATCACCGGCGTCTATGCGCAGTTGGCTCAGACGCTGGCGGCCAACGGCATGGACCGCCTGCGCCAACTTACCGCGGAGCGCGACCTGGAGGCAGCCAACCGCGGCCTGGAAGCGCGCACGCGGCAACTGGAAGCGGCCAACAAGGAGCTCGAGGAATTTTCCTATTCGATATCGCACGACTTGCGCACGCCGCTGCGCGCCATCGATGGCTTCGCCAAGATACTGGTCGACGAGCACGACGCCCGGCTCGACGCCGAGGGCAAGCGCCTGCTCGGCGTGGTGCGCGACAATGCCCAGCGCATGGGCCGGCTGATCGACGACATCCTGCGCTTCCTGCGCATGGGCAAGCGCAAAATGGAATGCAGCCGCGTCGATATCGCCCAACTGGCACGCACGGTATTTGCCGAGGTGCGCGGCGGCGCTCCGGCGCGCCGCCTGCGCCTGGAGGTCGGCGCCCTGCCGCCGGCCTGGGGCGACCAAGAAATGCTCCGGCTGGTGATGCAGAATTTGCTGGCGAACGCCGTCAAGTTCTCGCCGGCGGAACGCGAGGCCGTGATCGAAGTAGGCGGCGCGGCCGAAGTGGAGGAGAATGCTTATTACGTAAAGGATAATGGGCTAGGCTTCGACATGACCTACGTCGACAAGCTGTTCAAGGTGTTCGAGCGCGTACATCCGACGGGGCAGTTCGAAGGTTCCGCCATCGGCTTGGCCATCGTCAAGCGTATCGTCGATCGACACGGCGGTCGGGTTTGGGCGGAGGGCAGGGTCGGTGGCGGTGCCACCTTCCATTTCGCCCTGCCGCGAAAGGGAGTGTGACATGGAAAACAATATCGTCGAAATTCTGATGATCGAAGACACCGAGGCAGATGCCGAGCTGGCGATCCGCGCCTTGCGCAAGCGCGGCTTCGCCAATCACCTGGTATGGGTGAAGTACGGCGCCGAGGCGCTCGAATTCGTCTTCGCCACGGGAGCCTATGCGGGGCGCAACGCGGAAAATCGGCCCAAGGTGGTGCTGCTGGATTTGCGGCTGCCCAAGGTCAGCGGCATCGAGGTGTTGCGCCGCCTTAAGGGGGATGAGCGGACGAAACGGATTCCGGTGGTGGTGCTGACGTCCTCGAAGGAGGAAGTCGACCTCGAGGAGTGCTACAAGCTCGGCGTCAATAGCTACATCAGCAAGCCGGTGGAGTTCGACGAGTTTGCCAAGGTGGTCGGCGAACTCGGGCTGTATTGGCTACTGGTCAACAAGCTGCCGAATGCGTGACTGCCGATGGAGGCTAGGGTGGTGAAGAAATTGCAGGTCCTCATGCTCGAGGACGAACCGGCGGACGCCGAATTCGCGCAGCGCGAGTTGCACAAGGCGGGCATCGTATTCGAATCGCGGCGGGTCGACAACCGCGCCGATTTCGTCGCCGCGCTCGCCGAGTTCCGTCCCGACGTCATCCTTGCCGATTACAAGCTGCCATCCTTCGACGGCCTCACCGCGCTGGGCATCGCGCGCGAGATGGCGCCGCGGATTCCGTTCATCTTCGTCTCCGGCGCCATGGGCGAGGAGTTCGCCATCGAGACGCTGCACCAAGGCGCCGCCGACTACGTGCTGAAGGGACATCTGTCCAAGCTGGTGCCGGCCGTCAACCGCTCCCTGCTCGATGCCGACGAGCACCGCCGGCGCGAAGAAGCAGAGACGGCGTTGATGGAAAGCGAAGAGCGCTTCCGCAACATGGCCGAGTCGGCGCAGGACGGCATCGTCATCATCGACGCCGACGGCCTGGTTACCTACTGGAATGTCGCCGCCGAGCGCATGTTCGGCTACCGCCAACAGGAACTGCTGGGCCGGAACATGCACGATACGGTCGTGCCGCAGCGCTACCGCGACGCTTATCGCAAGGGCTGGCCTGCCTTTCGCAACGACGGTGTGGGCGCCGTCATCGGTTCGACTTTTGAAATTTCCGCCTTGAACAAGAATGGCGCCGAGTTCCCCATCGAACTATCCATTTCGGCGGCGCCGATCAAAGGTCGGTGGCATGCCATAGGCATCATACGCGACATCAGCGAACGCAAGCGCGGCGAGGAGGCGCTGCGGCGCAGCAACCGCTTCCTGCGCACGCTCAGCCGCTGCAACGAAACCCTGGTTCATGCCGAGGACGAAAGTGGACTGCTGCAGGACATGTGACGCGTCGTCGTCGAGGTCGGGGAGTTCGCCCTGGCCTGGGTCGGCTTTGCCGAGGACGGTGGCGTCGTCCGCTCCGTGGCGCAAGTCGGCGAACGCGCCGACGATTTCGTCGGCAGTCTGCCGATCGGCGGCACGGCGGCCAACGAGTCCGCGCGGCCGACGATCCGGGCGGTGCAGACCGGCGAAACCCAGGTCGTGCAGGACGTCGCCGCGGCCGAGCGCACGGAATGGCGGGAGCAGGCGCTGGGCTTCGGCTATCGTTCGGCCATCGCCCTGCCGCTGCGCGTCGGCGGTACCGTCATCGGTACCTTGAACATCTATGCCGCCGAGGCCGGCGGCTTCGGCGCCGAGGAGGTTGGGTTGCTATCGGAGCTGGCCGGCGATCTCGGCTTCGGCATCGCCATGCTGCGCGTGCGCGCCGCGCGCGAGGAGGATGCCCGCAAGCTGGAGCGCGCGCTGGAAGACACCATTCAGGCCATCGCCACCACCATCGAGGCGCGCGATCCCTACACTG
>DAIEEM010000174.1 GCA_027325905.1 Rhodocyclaceae bacterium | reverse complement strand
GCCTTCGGCGGCGCAGACCGCATCCGCGCGGCCTATGCGCACGCAATCGCACAGGGCTACCGCTTCTTCAGCTATGGCGACGCCATGCTCATCCACCGGAGCGACCATGCAATTTGATCTTCTCGCCTCCGCCGGCGCCGCCCGCCGCGGTCGCCTTACGCTCGCGCACGGCGTCGTCGAGACGCCGGTGTTCATGCCGGTCGGCACCTACGGCACCGTCAAGGCGATGGCGCCGAACGAACTGGTCGACATCGGCGCGCGGATCGTGCTCGGCAATACCTTCCATCTCTGGCTGCGGCCGGGGCTCGATGTGATTCGCGCCCATGGCGGGTTGCACCGCTTCATGGGCTGGGAGCGGCCGATACTGACCGATTCGGGCGGCTTCCAGGTGTTCTCGCTCGGCGATCTGCGCAAGATCACCGAGGACGGCGTCAAGTTCGCCTCGCCGATCAACGGCGACAAGCTCTTCATGCGGCCCGAGGATTCGATGCAGATTCAGCACGTGTTGAATTCCGACATCGTCATGATCTTCGACGAATGTACGCCCTACCCGGCCGACCTGCGGCAGGCGGCCGACTCGATGCGCCTCTCCCTGCGCTGGGCGCGCCGCTCGCGCGACGAGCACGACCGCTTGGAGAATGCCAACGCGCTGTTCGGCATCGTCCAGGGCGGCATGTACGAGGACTTGCGCGACGAATCGCTGACCGCGCTGGCCGACATCGGCTTCGACGGCTATGCCATCGGCGGCCTGTCCGTCGGCGAACCGAAGGAGGACTTCGCGCGCATCCTCGCCCACACCGCCCCGCGGCTGCCGGCGGACAGGCCGCGCTACCTGATGGGCGTCGGCACGCCGGAAGACATCGTCTACGCGGTGGCGCAAGGCATCGACATGTTCGACTGCGTCATGCCGACGCGCAATGCCAGGAACGGCTGGCTGTTCACGCGCCACGGCGACGTCAGGATCAAGAACGCCTGCCACAAGGACGATACGCGGCCGCTCGACGCGACCTGCGGCTGCTACACCTGCCGGAATTTCACGCGCGCCTACCTGCACCATCTGCAGCGCACGCGCGAAATCCTCGGCGCCCGCCTCAACACCATCCACAATCTCTTCTACTACCAGACCCTGATGGCGGAACTGCGCACCGCCATCGCGGCCGGCAACCTGGACGGCTACACCGTGGAATTCCACCGGCAGCGCGGGGGCGGCTGATACAATGTCGCGTTTCCCTTTCATCCACGGAGTCGAACAGTGCTGATTTCCAATGCTTTTGCGCAAGCCGCCGCCCCCGCCGCGAGCGGCCCCATGGACGGCCTGCTGGGCATGGCCCCCATCGTCCTGATGTTTATCGTGCTCTGGTTCATGATGATCCGGCCGCAGATGAAGAAGGCCAAGGAACACCAGAAGATGGTGACCGAACTGCAAAAGGGCGACGAGGTCGTCACCCAGGGCGGTGTCGCCGGCCGCATCGTCAAGGTCGGCGAGAACTTCATCACCGTGGAAGTCGCCACGCTCAAGGACGTCCCGGTCGAGATCGCCGTGCAGAAGCAAGCCATCAGCGCCGTGCTGCCCAAGGGCACGCTGAAAGCGCTTTAACCGTCTTCTCCGGCCGGCGCCCCGCCGGCCCTGGTGCACCGCCATGAATCGCTATCCCCTCTGGAAGAACATCCTCGTCGTCGTCGCCCTGGTGTTCGGCCTGCTCTACACCTTGCCGAACTTCTTCGGCGAAGTTCCCGCCGTCCAAGTTGCCAGCGTCAAGGCCACGGTCAAGGTAGACCTGCAACTGATGGAGCGCATCGAAGGCGTTCTAAAGACCGCCGGCATCGCCGATAACGGCGTCTTCGCCGACGCCAACAGCGTGCGCGTGCGCTTCGGCGCCACCGACACGCAATTGAAGGCCAAGGACGCCATCGAGAAGGCGCTGAATCCCGACCCGACGGACGCCACCTACAGCGTCGCGCTGAACCTGCTCTCGGCGTCGCCGGCCTGGCTCACCGGCATCCATGCGCTGCCGATGTACCTCGGCCTCGACTTGCGCGGCGGCGTGCATTTCCTACTCCAGGTGGACATGAAGGGCGCCATCACCAAGCGCCTCGACGCCACCGCCTCCGACTTGCGCGCCATGCTGCGCGAAAAGGACATCCGCCATACCGGCATCGCCCGTGAAGGCATGGCCATCGTCATCCATTTCCACGATGCCGACACCCAGGCCAAGGCGCGCGACGCCATCATCGACACCCAGCCCGCCGCCGTCGCCGGCGGCGGCGCCAAGGGCCTCGCCGCGCAACCCGACCTGATCATCGCCGAAGGCGGCGACGGCAACGACCTGCGGCTGACGATCACGCTGTCCGAGGCGGCGCAAAGACGCGTGCAGGAGATGGCGGTGAAACAGAACACCGGCACCCTGCACAACCGCATCAACGAACTCGGCGTCGCCGAGCCCATCATTCAACAGCAAGGCATCGACCGCATCGTCGTCGAACTGCCCGGCGTGCAGGACACCGCCAAGGCCAAGGACATCCTCGGCCGCACCGCCACGCTGGAACTGCGCATGGTCGACGAAGACAACAGCACCAATCCGAGCGTCATGGACGCCGCCGTCAAGGGCCAGCCGCCCGTCGGCGACGAGTACTACGTCGAACGCGGCGGCCACGGCCTGCTGGTGAGAAAGCAGGTGATGCTGACCGGCGAGCGCCTCACCGACGCCCAACCCGGCTTCGACAACCAGACCCACGAGCCGGCGGTGCACCTCACGCTCGACTCCGCCGGCGCGCGCGTCTTCCGCGACCTGACGCGCGACAACGTCGGCAAGCGCATGGCCATCCTGCTGATCGAGAAGGGCAAGGGCGAAGTGGTGACGGCACCGGTGATCCGCAGCGAGATCGGCGGCGGCCGCGTGCAGATTTCCGGGCGCATGACGACCCAGGAGGCCGCCGACACCGCCCTGCTGTTGCGCGCCGGCTCGCTCGCCGCGCCGATGGAGATCATCGAGGAGCGCACCATCGGCCCCTCGCTCGGCGCCGAAAACATCAAGAAAGGCTTCGACTCGACGGTCGGCGGTTTCACCGCCATCGCCGTCTTCATGATGGCCTACTACCTGCTGTTCGGCCTGGTGTCGGTACTGGCGCTGTCGGCCAACATGCTGTTCCTGGTCGCCCTGCTCTCCTTGCTGCAGGCGACGCTGACGCTGCCCGGCATCGCCGCCATCGCGCTGGCGCTCGGCATGGCCATCGACTCGAACGTGCTCATCAACGAACGCATCCGCGAGGAACTGCGCGGCGGCAGCACGCCGCAGGCGGCGATCACCGCCGGCTACGAGCGCGCCTGGGCGACGATTCTCGACTCCAACGTGACGACGCTGATCGTCGGCATCGCGCTGTTGATCTTCGGCTCGGTCGCGGTGCGCGGCTTCGCCGTCGTCCATTGCCTCGGCATCACGACTTCGATCTTCAGTTCGGTGGTGCTCTCCCGCGCCTTGGTGAACTTCATCTACGGCCGCCGCAAGAAGCTCGCTGCGCTATCCATCGGCCAGGTATGGAAGCCGGGCATCACTGCCAAGTAAGCAAGGGGATATCGCAAATGGAATTCTTCCGCATCCGCAAAGACATCCCCTTCATGCGCCATGCGCTGGTGTTCAACATCGTCTCGTTGATCACCTTCGTCCTGGCCATCGTCTTCCTGTCGACCAAGGGCCTGCACTTCTCCATCGAGTTCACCGGCGGCACGCTGATGGAAGTCACCTACGCGCAGGCACCGGACCTCGAAAAGTTGCGCGTCAAGCTCGAAGGAGACGGCTTCACCGACACCCAGGTGCAGACCTTCGGCACCTCGCGCGACGTGCTGATCCGCGTGCCGCTGGCCAAGGACACGGTGACGGCCAAGATCGGCGAACGCGTGCTGGCCTCGCTCGCAGCCTTGCCGGACGCGGCGACCAACGCGCCGCAGCTCAAGCGCATCGAGTTCGTCGGCCCGCAAGTCGGCAAGGAACTCGCTTCCGATGGCGCGCTGGCGCTGCTGTTGGTAGTGATCGGCATCGTCATTTATCTCGCCATCCGCTTCGAGTGGCGCTTCGCGGTGTCGGCGATCATCGCCAACCTCCACGACGTCGTCATCATCCTCGGCTTCTTCGCCTTCTTCCAGTGGGAGTTCTCGCTGCCGGTGCTGGCGGCGGTGCTGGCGGTGCTCGGCTATTCGGTGAACGAATCGGTGGTGGTCTTCGACCGCGTGCGCGAAACCTTCAAGAAGAAGCGCGGCCTGACCACGCCCGAGGTGCTCAACCACGCCATCACCAGCACCATCTCGCGCACCATCATCACCCACGGCTGCACGCAGATGATGGTGACCTCGATGCTGATCTTCGGCGGCGCCGCGCTGCACTTTTTCGCGCTGGCGCTGACCATCGGCATCTGCTTCGGCATCTACTCCTCGGTGCTGGTCGCCAGCCCGCTGGTGATGTGGCTCGGCGTCTCGCGCGAGCAGTTCGCGCAGCCGAAGAAGGAACGCCCCGCCGGCATGACCGACGACGGCGCCGTCGTCTAGGGCGCAACCGATGTCGGCCCGGATCGAACGCATCCGCGTCTGGGACTTGCCGACGCGCGTGTTCCACTGGTCGCTGGTCGCCTGCGTCGCCGTCGCTCTCGCCACCGGCTTCGTCGGCGGCGCCGCCATGGATATTCACGGCAAGGCCGGCATCGCCATCGTCGGCCTGATCGTCTTCCGCATCGTCTGGGGCATCAACGGCTCAACCTACGCCCGTTTCACCAGCTTCGTGCGCGGCCCGGCGACCATCCGCGCCGCCCTGCGCGGCGAATGGCAGGGCGTCGGCCACAATCCGCTCGGCGCGCTCTCGGTGCTGGCGCTGCTCGCGCTGTCGGCCGTGCAGATTGCCACCGGGCTGTTCGGCAACGACGACATCGCCTTCAACGGCCCGCTCTACGCCCTGGTGAGCAAGGAGACCAGCGACCTCCTCACCGGCCTGCATCAACGCAGCGTCTGGCTGCTGCTCGCGCTCGTCGCGCTGCATCTCGGCGCCATCGCCTTCTACGTCCGCGTCAAGAAGGACAACCTCGTGCTGCCGATGCTGACCGGCTGGAAGGAAAAACCCGCGACGCCCGTCGCAGCGGCGCGCGACGGCGGTCCCGTCGCGTTCCTCGTCGCCCTCGGCATCGCCGTGGCCGTCGCCTGGGCACTGGCCGGCGGCCTGTTGCCGCCGCCGCCCGCGGCAACGCCGCCGATGTGATAAACGACAACGGCCGCCCACCGGCGGCCGTCGCGGCGCGCGTCCTTCTCGGCGACGCGATGCCGGCCTGCCGGCCCTACTCCATCGCCCCGCCGGCAAACTCGTGCTTGACGCGCAACAGGCCGCCGGCCGCGACCAGCGCCGCCAGGCGGTCGATGTTCGGGTGCTTGCCCGGATGCGCCTGGGCGTCCGCCGCATGTTCGGCATACAGCTCTAGCCCCTTCTTCGCCGCCTCCACCGTGATGGCGCCGTAGATCTGGCCCAGGTGGTTATAGACGGCGAGCGACCCGGTCTGGCCGGCCTTGTTCTCGATGGTGGCGACGACGTTGCCGTCGCGGTCGAGCAACTGGATGGCGGCGAGATGCGCGACGCCGGGCAGCGCCTTCAGATTTTCGGTAAATCCCATCACTAAATCCGCTGCGCCAGTGCGGCCGCCATGCCGATGTAGTTGGCCGGCGTCATGTCGAGCAGGCGCAGCTTTTCCGCCTCGGGGATCGCCAGGCCGCGGATGAAGGCATGCAGCGCGTCGCGCTCGATGCCCTTGCCGCGCGTGAGTTCCTTCAACTGCTCGTAGGGATTGGCGATGCCGTAGCGCCGCATCACCGTCTGCACCGGCTCCGCCAGCACTTCCCAGCAGGCGTCGAGATCCTCGTGCAGGCGCGCGGCGTTGGCTTCGAGCTTGTTCAAGCCGCGCAGCGTCGAATCGTAGGCCAGCACGACGTAGCCGAAGGCCACGCCCATGTTGCGCAGCACCGTCGAGTCGGTGAGGTCGCGCTGCAGCCGCGACACCGGCAGCTTCTCGGCGAGATGGCGCAGCACGGCGTTGGCGAGCCCGAGGTTGCCTTCGGAATTCTCGAAGTCGATCGGGTTCACCTTGTGCGGCATCGTGGACGAGCCGATCTCGCCGGCCTTGGTCTTCTGCTTGAAATAGCCCAGCGAGATGTATTGCCAGAGATCGCGGTCGGCGTCGAGCAGGATGGTGTTGGTGCGGCTGACGGCGTCGAATAGTTCCGCCATGGCGTCGTGCGGCTCGATCTGGATGGTGTAGGCGTTGAATTCGATGCCGAAGGACTCGACGAAGCGACGGTTGAACGCTTCCCAGTCGAAATCGGGATAGGCCGAGAGATGGGCGTTGTAGTTGCCGACGGCGCCGTTGAACTTGGCCATCATGTTCACCGCGGCGATGCGGGCGCGGGCGCGCAGCAGGCGCGCCGCGACGTTCGCCATCTCCTTGCCCAGCGTGGTCGGCGTCGCCGGCTGGCCGTGGGTGCGCGCCAGCATCGGCAGGTCGGCCAGCTCGTGCGCGAGCTGGCGGAAGCGCTCGACGACGCTGTCGAGGTTGGGCAGCAGGATGGCGGCCGTCGCCTCTTTCAGCATCAGCGCGTGGGAAACGTTGTTGATGTCCTCCGAAGTGCAGCCGAAGTGAATGAACTCGGCGACGCGCATGACCTCCGCATTCGCGGCGAAGCGCTCCTTGAGCCAATATTCGACGGCCTTGACGTCGTGATTGGTGCGCGCCTCGATGGTCTTGATGGCGGCGGCGTCGGCGACGGCGAAACCGGAGACGACGAGGTCGAGTTCGGCGATCGCGTCGGCGCCGAACGCCGGCACCTCCGCCAGTTCCGGCGCCGCGGCCAGGGCCTTCAACCACTCGACCTCGACGCGGACGCGGTTCTTCATCAGGCCGAATTCCGAGAAGTGGGCGCGCAGCGGCTCGACCTTGGCGGCATAGCGGCCGTCGAGCGGCGAAAGAGCGGTCAGCGCGGGGAAATTCATGGTCGTGTACGCGGAGGAAAACGGCGCGGATTCTACCACGCAGCCCTTATCGACTCGCCCTTGCGGGCGCGGCGAAAGGCGGCGGCAAGAAAAAGCCGGATGCTATAATTCGTGCAGATCGCAGTTCAAGGTTCCCAAACATAATGAAGCTGATCGGCTCGCTTACCAGCCCCTACGTCCGCAAGGCCCGCATCGTCCTCGCCGAGAAGAAGATCGACTACGATTTCGTGCTCGAATCGCCTTGGGCGGAGGGCAGCGCCGTCGTCAAATTCAACCCGCTGGGCAAGGTGCCGGTGCTGGTGCTCGACGACGACAGCACCTTGTTCGATTCGCGCGTCATCGTCGAATACCTCGATAACATGACGCCCAACAACAAGCTGTTTCCGGCATCGGGCCGCGAGCGCATCACCGTCAAGCGCTGGGAAGCACTGGCCGACGGCATTTGCGACGCGGCGGCAACGGCCTTTCTCGAAGGCAAGCGCGCGAAGAAGCTCCAGGACCCGCAGTGGATCGAACGCCAGCGCGGCAAGATCGCTCTCGGCCTGGAAGCGCTCGCCGGCGACGTCGGCGAGGCGCCCTGGTGCTTCGGCAATTCGCTTTCGCTCGCCGACGTCGCCGTCGGCAGCGCGCTCGGCTATCTGTCCTTCCGCTTCGCCGACATCGACTGGCCGACCCAATACCCCAATCTCGCCAGGCTCAACGCCAAGCTGCTGGCGCGGCCGTCCTTCGCGGACACCGTGCCGCACGATTAAGGATAGCTTCCCGTAGTCCGCCTCCGGTCGGCGCGCCAAGCGCCGCGTTGGCCGTCGGTTCTCAGGTGTCGCTGCGCGCCGCCGTGGCCAAGTCCAGGGCGGGAAAGCTGGGACGCAAAATCCGCTGCACGAACTCCTCGGCGGGCAAGGGTTCGGACAAATAGTAGCCCTGCATGCTGTCGCAGCCGAGCTGGACCAGAAGATCGCGCTGTTCCTGCGTTTCCACGCCCTCGGCCACCACCTTGAGCCGCAGGCTGTGCGCCAGGGCGATGATGCCGGTGACGATGGCGGCGTCGTCTGGGTTGGTGGTCATGTCGCGC
>DAIEEM010000158.1 GCA_027325905.1 Rhodocyclaceae bacterium | reverse complement strand
TCGCCTCGGGCAAGACGCTGACGCAGGTCGCCGAGGAACTCAACATCTCGGTCGCCACCGTCAGCACCTATCGCGCCCGCCTGCTCGAAAAGCTCGGCCTCGGCAACACCGCCGAACTGATTCGCTACGGTCTCGAACACGGCCTCGTCGAATAAATTCCCCAGACCACAGGAAATCATGTCCGACTTCACCCAGCCCTCCGAAATCGCCCGCGAAGCGTTTCGCCGCTTGGCGACGCGCCGCACGCCGCCGACGCCCGACAACTATCGCGCGCTCTACGACGAGATTGCCGGAACCGTCTCCGCCGACGCCTTCCCCGACAAGACGCTGAAGAGCCTGATCGCCGGCGTGCCGCGCACCACGACCGAGCAGTCGCGCTACGCCCGCCAGGTGGAGGCCGCCATCGGCGACAAGAGCTGGGACGGCTTGAAAACCGCGCTCACGTAACTGTTCGCGCGCATCGGCGCCGAACCGCCGAACTGGGCGACCCTGATCCGCGACCTGCTGCAGCAGGTCGAAGCGCGCCACGCCGGCCTGACGCCGGTAAAGAAGCGCGAAGCTCTCGACCACGTGCTCACCGCCTCCGGCACGCCCGAAGTGCTCTATAGCCGCATGCAGTCCCTGCTGCGCACCTGGTCGCATGCGCCGACCGCCGCCGAGGCGCCGGAACTCGCCGAACTGCCGGCGGCGGACGACGACGAGCCAACGGTCGCGGTCGCCAAGACACCGGCGGCGGCGAGAGCCAATCCGCAAATCCTCGAACTGGTGGCGCAACTGATCGAAAACGCCATCGGCTTCCTGCTCATCGACACGCCCGACCTCGCCAAGGAGGCCACGCAACTCGCCGCCGCTGCGCGCGGCGCCCAGTCCGACGACCAGGTCGCAGCGGTCGCCGGCCAGTTGAAGAAGTTCATCTACCGCCTGCAATTCGTCGCCGAAGATCAAGCCGAACTCAAGACCGCCCTGCTCCACCTCCTGCAGCTCATCATCGAGAACATCAGCGAACTGGTCGTCGACGACCAGTGGATGAGCGGGCAGGTGGCGCTGGTCTCCGGCCTGGTCTCGCAGCCGCTCAACCTGCGCCGGCTCGACGACGTCGAGCGCCGCCTCAAGGACCTGATCTACAAGCAGAGCACGCTCAAGCAGAGCCTCAACGAAGCCAAGGACCGGCTCAAGGAAATGCTCGCCACCTTCGTCGGCCGGCTCGGCGATTTCACCGCGACCACCGGCGAGTATCACGACAAGATCGAGCGTTGCGCCGCGAAGGTCAGCAAGGCCAACAACATCACCGAACTCTCCGACGTCATCGACGAGGTGATGCGCGAGACGCGCGTCATCCAGCTCAACGCGCGCCGTTCCCACGACGAACTGGTCGACATGAAGCGCCGCGTCGAGGAATCGGAAAAGGAAGTCGCGCGCCTGCAGAACGAACTGTCCCAGGCCAGCGAAATGGTGCGCGTCGATCCGCTCACCGGCGCCTTGAACCGCAAGGGCATGGACGAGGCGGTGGAGCGCGAAGTCGCCCGCGCCCGCCGCCACAAGGCCAAGTTGTGCGTCGCGCTGCTCGACATCGACAACTTCAAGAAGCTCAACGACTCGCTCGGCCACAAGGCCGGCGACGACGCCCTGGTGCACCTGGCCAGCGTCACGCGCGAGACCATCCGGCCGCAGGACACGCTGGCGCGCTACGGCGGCGAGGAGTTCGTCGTCGTGCTGCCGGAGACCCACATCGACGATGCGGTGGCGGCGATGGTGCGGGTGCAGCGCGAACTCACCAAGCGTTTCTTCCTCCACAAGAACGACAAGGTGCTGATCACCTTCAGTTGCGGCGTGGCGGAACTGAACGACACGGAAGCGCCGACGGAGGCCATCGCGCGCGCCGACGCGGCGATGTACCTGGCCAAGCGCGCCGGAAAGAATAGGGTAATTCCCGCATGAGCACCGTCTTCGTGACCGGCGGCGCCGGCTTCATCGGCTCCGCGCTGGTGCGCTTGCTGCTGGCGGACGGCGACCATGTCGTCGTCAACATCGACAAGCTCACCTACGCCGGCAACCTCGAATCGCTCGCCGATTGCGCCGGCGACCCGCGCCACGTCTTCTCGCCCACCGACATCTGCGACCGGGCCGCGCTCGACGCCCTCTTCGCGCAGCACCGGCCGGCCGGCGTCATCCACCTCGCCGCCGAGTCGCACGTCGATCGCTCGATCCACGCCGCCGGCGACTTCATCCAGACCAATTTCGTCGGCACCTTCGTGCTGCTCGAAGCGGCGCGCGCCTACTGGAACGGGCTGCCGCCGAGCGAGCGCGACGCCTTCCGCTTCCATCACGTCTCCACCGACGAAGTGTTCGGCAGCTTAGGCAGCACGGGCAGCTTCTCCGAGACCACGGCCTACGATCCGCGCTCGCCCTATTCCGCGTCGAAGGCCTCGTCCTACCACCTGGTGCGCGCCTGGTATCACACCTACGGCCTGCCGACGCTGGTGACCAACTGCTCGAACAACTACGGCCCGCGCCAGTTCCCCGAGAAGCTGGTGCCGCTGATGATCCTCAACGCCGTCGCCGGCAAGCCGCTGCCGATCTACGGCAAGGGCGAAAACGTGCGCGACTGGCTCTACGTCGACGACCACGCCCGCGCGCTGCGGCTGGTCTTCGAACGCGGCCAGGTCGGCGCCACCTATTGCATCGGCGGCAACGCCGAGCGCACCAACATCGACGTCGTCGACACGCTGTGCGCGGTGCTCGACGAACTGTCGCCGCGCCGCGGCGGCGGCAGCTATGGCGAGCAAAAAACCTTCGTCGCCGACCGGCCCGGCCACGACCTGCGCTACGCCATCGACGCCGCGAAAATGCGGCGCGAACTCGGCTGGTCGCCGCAGGAGGACTTCGCCACCGGCATGAGGAAGACCGTGGCCTGGTATCTCGCCAACGGCGACTGGGTCGCCCACGTCCAGAGCGGCGAGTACCGCCACTGGCTGGAACGCAACTACGGAAACCGCACATGAACTCGAACACCGTCTCGCGCAAGGGCATCATCCTCGCCGGCGGCGCCGGCACGCGCCTGCATCCGGCCACCTTGGCCGTGTCCAAGCAACTGCTGCCGGTCTACGACAAGCCGATGATCTACTATCCGCTCAGCACCCTGATGCTGGCGGGCATCCGCGACATCCTGCTGATCTCGACGCCGCAGGACACGCCGCGCTTCGAGCAACTTCTCGGCGATGGTTCGAAGTGGGGGCTCAACCTCAGCTATGCCGTGCAGCCTTCGCCCGACGGCCTGGCGCAGGCCTTCATCATCGGCCGCCGGCATGTCGGCAGTTCAAACAGCGCCCTGGTGCTCGGCGACAACATCTTCTACGGCCACGAGTTCGGCAGTCAGCTCAAAGACGCGAACGACAGCGCCGCCGGCGCCACGGTCTTCGCCTATGCGGTCAACGATCCCGAGCGCTACGGCGTCGTCGAGTTCGACGCCGCCGGACGCGCGCTGTCCATCGAGGAAAAACCGAGCCGGCCGAAGTCGCGCTACGCCGTCACCGGCCTGTATTTCTACGACAACCAGGTCGTCGACATCGCCGCGTCGCTGAAACCTTCGCCCCGCGGCGAACTGGAAATCACCGACCTCAACCGCCGCTATCTGGAACGCGGCGCGCTCAACGTCGAGATCATGGGCCGCGGCATGGCCTGGCTGGATACCGGCACCCACGACTCGCTGCTCGAAGCCGGCCAGTTCATCGGCACGCTGGAAAAGCGCCAGGGCCTGAAGGTCGCCTGCCCCGAGGAGATTTCCTGGCGCAATGGCTGGATCGCCGATGCCGACCTCGAGCGCCTCGCCGCGCCCCTCGCCAAGAGCGGCTACGGCGCCTACCTGCTCAGGCTGCTGAACGACAAGGTGTTCTGATGCGCCTGATACGCACCGACATTCCCGAAGTCTGCCTGATCGAGCCCAAGGTCTTCGGCGACGAGCGCGGCTATTTCTACGAAAGCTGGAACCGGCGCACGCTGGCGGACCTGGGCATCGACGCCGACTTCGTCCAGGACAACCATTCGCGCTCGGCGCGCAACGTCCTGCGCGGCCTGCACTACCAGATCGAACACGCCCAGGGCAAGCTGGTGCGCGCCATCGCCGGCGAAATCTTCGACGTCGCCGTCGACCTGCGCCGCAATTCGCCGAGTTTCGGCAAATGGGTCAGCTTCACGCTGTCGTCGGAAAACAGGCGCATGGCCTGGATTCCGCCGGGCTTCGCCCACGGCTTCTGCGTCGTCTCCGAAACCGCCGAGTTCCTCTACAAGACCACCGACTACTGGTCGCCGCCGCACGAGCGCACCATCCTCTGGAACGATCCCGAGCTGTCCATTCCCTGGCCGCTGTCGGCGCCGCCGCTGCTCGCCGCCAAGGACGCCGCCGGCACCCGGCTGGCCGACGCGGAATCCTATCCGTGACGCGTTGTCGCTAGCGCCAAGCGCGGTGCCATGATAATTCGGACATGTACTCCGGATTATCCTGGTAATATTCCACGATGATTCCCCGCCGCCGACATCTCGAACGCGTCACGGAACAGCTTGGGCGCTTCCCGGTCGTCGCCCTGCTAGGCCCGCGCCAAGTGGGGAAGACCACGCTCGCCCGGCAACTGGCTGCCGACTGGCAGGGGCCGGCCCGTCATTTCGACCTGGAAGACCCGGACGACCAGAAGCGCCTGGCCGACCCGTCCTTCGTCCTGCGCCCGCTTTCCGGATTGGTGGTGCTGGACGAAATCCAGCGCCGCCCGGATCTTTTCCCCCTGCTGCGCGTGCTTGCCGACCGTGCCGGCACCCCGGCGCGCTTCCTCCTGCTCGGCAGCGCATCGCCGGAACTGATGCGCCATGCTTCGGAAAGTCTGGCCGGGCGCATCGTTTTCCACGAAATGGACGGCTTCGGGCTCGACGAACTGCCGTCGGACCGTCTCGACCTGCGCTGGCTGCGCGGCGGCTTCCCGCGCGCCTACCTCGCCGACAGCCCGCAAGAAAGCAGCGAATGGCGCGAGGCTTTCATCCGCACCTATCTCGAACGCGACCTGCCGCAACTCGGCATCAACCTGCCGGCGCTCACCCTGCGGCGATTCTGGACCATGCTCGCCCATTACCATGGCCAAACCTGGAACGGCAGCGAGCTTGCCCGCGCACTCGGGGTAAGCGACAAAACCGTATCGCGTTACGTCGACATTCTCGAAGGCACCTTCATGGCCTGGCGCTTGCGTCCCTGGCACACCAACCTCGGCAAGCGCGAAATCAAGGCGCCCAAAGTGTATGTGTCCGACACTGGCATCCTCCACCGGCTGCTCGGCATCGAAAGCGCAGACAACCTCCTGGCCCACCCCAAGTGCGGCGCCTCTTGGGAAGGCTTCGCGCTGCATGAAATCCTGCGTCGGACGGGCACAAGCCACGACCAGGCCTTCTATTGGGGCGTGCATACCGGCGCCGAACTGGATCTTTTGGTATTGCGGGACGGACGCCGCTTCGGCTTCGAGATCAAGCTCACTCGCTCACCGGGAATTACGCCCTCCATGAGATCGGCACTGGACGCCCTCGCACTGGACCATCTGTATGTCGTCTGCAGCGGCGCAGGGGAGCCCGGGCCCTTGAGCGAACGCATCACCGCACTGCCCCTCGGCTCGATATGGAAAACAAGGACATGAAACGCATCCTCCTCACCGGCCGCAACGGCCAGGTCGGCTGGGAACTCGAACGCGCTCTTGCGCCGCTCGGCAAGGTGGTGGCCACGGACTTGGCGGGGCTCGATCTGACGAGTGCGGACGCGATCCGGCGCGTCGTGCGCGCAACGAGGCCGGATGTCATATGCAATGCCGCTGCGTATACCGCCGTCGATCGGGCGGAGTCGAATCCCGAGCTGGCGATGCGCGCGAACGGCAGCGCGCTTGGGA
>DAIEEM010000150.1 GCA_027325905.1 Rhodocyclaceae bacterium | reverse complement strand
TGCGCCAGCGGGATCGAGCGCGCGTTGGCGAGCGCGCAGAAATCGCCGCCGGGGCAGGCGGTGATGTCGGCGATGCGGCCGACCGTCGGCGTCGCCAGTTCGGCGTGGCGCAGCAGTTGCCAGAGCTTGAAGAGGTCGCGTAGGCGCACGTCGGGCAGCACCAGGTTCTGCGCCTGCGTGGCGCGGATTTCGGCGAAGCCGAAACGCTCGGCGAGGTCGGCGACGAGTTCCATCTGCTCGGCCGTGGCGTCGCCGGGCGCGCGCTCCGGCGCCTTCAGCGACACGGTGACGGCGACATAGCCGGGGACGCGGTGGGCGTGCGTGTTGTGGGCGACCCAGGCGGCGAACTGGCGGTCGTGGCGCTTGGCGAACTCGAAGCCGGCGTCGAGGCGCGGCAGCGGCTCGTAGTCGGGGGCGTCGAAGTGCGTCGCGACGCGCGCCGCCTCGGCCTCGGTCAGCGTCGACGGACCGTCCTTCAGGTGCGCCCATTCGGCCTCGGCCTGGCGCGCGAATTCTTCGATGCCGAGCGCCTTGACGAGGATCTTGATGCGCGCCTTGAAGGCGTTGTCGCGGCGGCCGTGCAGGTTGTAGACGCGCAGGATCGCTTCCGTGTAGGTCAGCAGGTGCCGCCACGGCAGGAACGCGCGCAGCGTCTCGCCGAGGATGGGCGTGCGGCCCAGGCCGCCGCCGACCCAGACGCGGAAGCCGAGTTCGCCGGCGGCGTTCCTCACGAGCTGCAGGCCGAGGTCGTGCATGCGCACGTTGGCGCCGTCGTCGGGGCCGCCGCTGAAGGCGATCTTGAACTTGCGCGGCAGGTAGGCGAACTCGGGGTTCAGCGTCGACCACTGGCGCAGCATCTCCGCCCAGGGGCGCGGGTCGGCGACTTCCCCAGCGGCGACGCCGGCCAGCGGATCGATGGTGGTGTTGCGCACGCAGTTGCCCGAGGTCTGGATGGCGTGCATGTCGACCTTCGCCAGTTCGGCGAGGATGTCGGGAATCTGGTCGAGGCGCACCCAGTTCAACTGCATGTTGTGGCGGGTGCTGAAGTGGCCGACGCCGCGATCGTAGGTGCGCGCGACGCGCGCCAGCATGCGCAGTTGCTTGGCGGAGACCTGGCCGTAGGGAATGGCGATGCGGAACATCGGGCCGTGGCGCTGAATGTAGATGCCGTTCTGCAGGCGCAGCGGACGGAACTCGTCGTCCGTCAGTTCGCCGGCCAGGTAGCGGCGCGTCTGGTCTCGGAACTGGGCCACGCGTTCGCGGACGATGCGGCGGTCGATGTCGTGGTAGCGGTACATGGCGGTCTCTCTTTCTATGCGGCAATCAGCTTGCCGCCGACGAGGATCAGCATGCCGGCCAGGGTCGGGCGCAGCACGCGTTCGGGGATGCGGGAGGCGAAGTGGCTGCCGACGAAAATGCCCGGCAACGAACCGGCCAGCAGTGTGCCGAGCAGCGTCCAGTCGATGCTGCCCAGCCACCAGTGGCCCAGGCCGGCGACCAAGGTGAGCGGCACGGCGTGGGCGAGGTCGGCGCCGACGATGCGCAAAGCCGGCAGCTTCGGATAGAGGAAGAGCAGGGCGGCGACGCCCAGCGCGCCGGCGCCGACGGAGGACAGCGACACCAACGTGCCGAGCACGATGCCGGCGATGACGGTCAGGCGGTTGCGCCGATGGGCCGGCAGCGCATCGACGTCGTGCTGCTGTGCCCAGGCTTGCAGGCGGCGGCGGAATACCAGCGCGACGGCGGTCAGCAGCAGGGCGACGCCGAGCGAGAACTTGATAATGTGCGCGGCGCCGCCCAGGCCGCCCGGTGCAAAACGCGCCACCAGGAACAGCGTGATGGCCGCCGTCGGCAGGCTGCCAGCGGCCAGCCTGCCGACGATGCGCCAATCGACGTTGCCGCGGCGGGCATGGACGAGCGTGCCGCCGGACTTGGTGATGGCGGCGTAGAGCAGGTCGGTGCCCACGGCGGTGGCCGGCGCGATGCCGAAGACCAGCACCAGCAGCGGCGTCATCAGCGAGCCGCCGCCGACGCCGGTGATCCCGACGATGGCGCCGACTGCGAAACCGGAGATGACTTGAGCGAGATCCATGATGCACCCGTGCTGTTGTTGCGGTGCATCGTAGCGATTCGCTATAGGTCCGGAAAATACTTTATAGTCACATCAAAAGAACTATGGGGTATATAACCATGAACATCCAGCAACTGCGCTATGTCCAGGAAGTCGCCAAGCGCAGCCTCAACGTCTCCGAGGCCGCCGCCGCGCTATTCACTTCGCAGCCGGGAGTTTCCAAGCAGATCCGCTTGCTCGAAGAGGAACTCGGCGTCGATATTTTCGTGCGGCGCGGCAAGCGTCTCACCGACGTCACCGTGCCGGGCCGCGAGATTATCGCCATCGCCGAGCGTACGCTGCGCGATCTTGCCAACCTCAAGCAGATCGGCGACGAATTCAGCAACGAGACCGCCGGCAGTCTGTCCATCGCCACCACGCACACCCAGGCGCGCTACGCCCTGCCGCAGGCGGTGAAGGCCTTCATGGCGCGCTACCCGAAGGTGCGCCTCGAACTGCACCAGGGCAGCCCGACGCAGATCTGCGAATGGGTGATCTCGGGCCAGTCGGACATCGCCATCGCCACCGAGGCGCTCGACAAGTATCCGGAAGAATTGGTGATGATGCCCTGCCACCAATGGAACCGCAGCGTCATCGCGCCGCCGAAGCACCCGATACTCAAAGAAAAGATACTCACGCTCGAAGCCATCGCGCGCTACCCGCTGGTCACCTACGACTTCGCTTTCGCCGGCCGCAGCAAGATCAACCAGGCCTTCGCCGCCCGCGACCTCAAGCCCAATGTCGTGCTCACCGCCATCGATGCCGACATCATCAAGACCTACGTCGCGCTGGGCCTGGGCATCGGCCTGATGGCCTCGATGGCCTACAACCCCGCGGCCGACAAGGGTCTGCGCGCGCTCGACGCCTCGCACCTGTTCGAGTCGTCCACCACGCGCATCGGCATTCGCAAGGACGCCTGGCTGCGCGGCTACGCCTACGTCTTCATCGAATTGTTCGCGCCGCACCTGACCAAGCCGGTGGTCGAGGCGTCGCTGCGCGGGGACGGCGAGGATCCTGGCTTGTAGGGTTGTGGCGCCTGCGGTTGCCACGCCGCCTTGCGCACCGGCCGCCGCGAACGTA
>DAIEEM010000133.1 GCA_027325905.1 Rhodocyclaceae bacterium | reverse complement strand
CTCGGCCTGGATGCCCTCGGGCTCGAAGATGCGCTCGATGCGCAGCATCTCCTGCACCTGGTACTGCATGGTCAATGCATCCTCGAAGTAGAGCGCGGCATGCTCGCCCAGCGCCAGGCGGCGCTGCTGCTTGTGCGCGATGACGCGGGCGCGGAAGTCGTCGCGGATGCGGGCGTAGTGTTCGAGGCTGTAGAGATCGGCGGGGGTCAGCATTTGCTCAGTCCTTTCGCAAGCCGTAGGCGATGCGCAACAGGGTGATCGGGTGCTCGGGGGCGCAGCCGTCGGCGAGCGCGTGGCCGATGTGGTGGCCGGCCATGGCGCAGTCGCTGCCGTAGTGGTCGGCCGCGGCTTGGCGCACGCGCGCGGCCACCGGCCGCACGATCTTCATGGCGAAGTCATGGAACTCCTGCTTCACCGCGTAGGTGCCGTCGTGGCCAGAGCAGCGCTCGATGATCTCGACCTCGGTGCCGGGCACCAGGGACAGCGCTTCCTTGGTCTTCGGCCCGATGTTCTGCACGCGCTGGTGGCAGGCGGCGTGGTAGGCGACACGGCCCAGCGGCTGCTTGAAGTCGGTCTTCAGCTTGCCTTCCTTGTGGCGCAGCATCAAGTATTCGAAGGGGTCGAAGAACGCCGCCTTGACCTTCTGCACGTCGGCGTCGTCGGGGAACAGCAACGGCAATTCCTGCTTGAACATCAGCACGCAGGACGGAATCAGCGCCGTCAAATCCCAACCTTCGTCGACCAGCTTCGCCAGCACCGGGATGTTGGCTTCCTTGGCCTCCTGCACGCTGTCGAAATCGCCGAGTTCGAGCTTGGGCATGCCGCAGCAGCGCTCCTTTTCCGCCAGGCGCACGGCGATGCCGTTGTGCTCGAACACCGCCAGCAGGTCTTCGCCGGGACCGGGCTCGTTGCGGTTCATGTAGCAGGTGGCGAACAGCGCCACGCGGCCGCGCGTGCGGCCCGCCGGGATGGCCGCGGCCGCGCTCTCGTGCCTGGCCAGGCGCTTGCGCAAGTTGTTGCTTTCGAACTCGGGCAGCCAGGCCCCGGCGTGAATGCCGGCCACCGCCTGCAGCGCCTTCCTCGCCGCGCCGATGCGGTTCACCGCGTTCACCGTTTGCGCGACGATGGGAATGCCGGCGAAGCGGCCGACGGCGTCGGTGCTGGTGAGCACGCGGTCGCGCAGCTTGACGTCGCCCTGCTTGAACTTGACCGCCTTGGCGCGCAGCATCAGGTGCGGAAAATCCACCGCCCATGAATGCGGCGGCACGTAGGGGCACTTGGTCATGTAGCAGAGGTCGCACAAATAGCAGTGGTCGACGACCTTGCCGTAATCGGCCTTGGCGACGCCGTCGACTTCCAGCGTCGCCGACGCATCGACCAGATCGAACAACGTCGGGAAGGCCTGGCACAGGCTGACGCAACGGCGACAGCCGTGGCAGATGCCGAACACCCGCTCCATCTCCGCGTGCAGGGATTCCTCGCGGTAGAAGTCCGGGTTGCGCCAATCGACCGCGTGCCGGGTCGGGGCGTCGAGATTGCCTTCGCGGGGGGCCATGGAGCGGTCCTTGTCTGGTTCCGGTGCGCGGGGGCAAGGCGGCCGCGGCAGCGGCCGCAATGCGTTTCAGGCGATCTCGGTCAGCGCCTTCTGGTAGCGGTTGGCATGCGAACGCTCGGCCTTGGCCAGGGTCTCGAACCAGTCGGCGATTTCGGTGAAGCCCTCGCCGCGCGCGACCTTCGCCATGCCCGGATACATGTCGGTGTATTCGTGCGTCTCGCCGGCGACGGCGGCCTTGAGGTTGCTGACGGTGGGGCCGAAGGGCAGGCCGGTGGCCGGATCGCCGCAGGCTTCGAGATATTCGAGATGGCCGTGGGCGTGGCCGGTCTCGCCCTCGGCCGTGCTGCGGAACAGCGCGGCGATGTCCTGCTGACCCTCGACGTCGGCCTTGTTGGCAAAATAGAGATAGCGGCGGTTGGCCTGGGATTCGCCCGCGAATGCGGCCTTCAGGTTCTCTTCGGTCTTCGATCCCTTGAGTTGCATGATGGTCTCCTTTATGGGGTTTCGGGATGTGAATGCTGCTCACGTCCTGATCGTAGTCCGGTGCGAAGTCGCCGCCAGTTGATTGTGCCAATCGCCCGGATAGCGGACGGCTATAGACCCTGGCGGCGGTGTCGCCATCGCCGGCGCCGCCGCCGGATGCCTTCGCCATAACCGCAGCCGGGGCTTTCGGCGGCCGGCATTAGGCGGTAGAGTTCGCCCTTTTCCATCGGGATAGCCGTGCGCATTCTCCGCCTCGCCAAGATCGTCCATGTCGGCCTCACCTACGGCCTCGACGAACTGATCCTCGAACACGAGCCGACCGGCCGCCTGAAATGGCTGATGCCGCTGGCCGGCGCGCTGTGCTTCTGGCGCGACCTCTCGGCGCCGCGCGCACAACGCCTGCGCCTGGCGCTCGAAGCGCTGGGACCGATCTTCGTCAAGTTCGGCCAGGTGCTGTCGACGCGCCGCGACCTGCTGCCGGGCGACATCGCCGACGAACTCGCCAAGCTCCAGGACCAGGTGCCGCCCTTCCCTTCCGAACTGGCGGTCGCCGAACTGGAGCGCGTCTATGGCAAGCCGGTCGACGAGGTTTTCGCCGCGTTCTCGCGCCAGCCGGTGGCCTCGGCCTCGGTCGCCCAAGTGCATTTCGCCACCCTGCCCGACGGCCGCGAAGTCGCCGTCAAGATCCTGCGGCCGGGCATCGCGCCGGTCATCGCCCACGACATCGGGCTCTTGAACACGCTCGCCGGCCTGCTCGAGAAACTCTGGTCGGACGGCAAACGCCTGAAGCCGCGCGAAGTCGTCGCCGAGTTCGAAAAGCACCTCGGCGACGAGCTCGACCTCATGCGCGAGGCCGCCAACTGCTCGCAGTTGCGCCGCAACTTCAAGGGTTCCGGCCTGTTGCTGGTGCCCGAAGTGCATTGGGACTGGTGCGCGACCTCGGTGATGGTGATGGAGCGCATGAGCGGCATCCCGATCAGCCAGGCCGACCGGCTGCGCGAAGCCGGCATCGACCTCGCCGCGCTGTCGCGCGCCGGCGTCGAAATTTTCTTCACCCAGGTGTTCCGCGACGCCTTCTTCCACGCCGACATGCATCCGGGCAACATCTTCGTCGCCACCGCAGGCGAAACGCGCGGCCGCTACATCGCGCTCGACTTCGGCATCGTCGGCACGCTGACCGAAGTCGACCAGCGCTACCTGGCGATCAATTTCCTCGGCTTCTTCCAGCGCGACTACAAGCGCGTCGCCGAAGCCCACATCGAGTCGGGCTGGGCGCCGCCCGAGACGCGTGTGGACGAGCTTGAAGCCGCCATCCGCGCCGTCTGCGAGCCCATCTTCGACCGTCCGCTGAGGGAAATCTCCTTCGGCAAGGTGCTGCTGCGCCTGTTCCAGACCTCGCGCCGCTTCAACGTCGAAATCCAGCCGCAGTTGGTGCTGCTGCAAAAGACGCTGCTCAACATCGAAGGCCTGGGTCGCCAGCTCGACCCCGACCTCGACCTGTGGCAGACCGCCAAGCCCTTCCTCGAAAGATGGATGGCCGAGCAGGTCGGCTGGCGCGCCTTGCTGAAAAATGCCAGGCAGGAAGCGCCGTTCTGGGCGCGCACGCTGCCGCAACTGCCGCGGCTGATCCACCAGGCGCTCGAACGCAACGACGCCGCGCGCCTGGCCGCCGAACTGGCGGCCCTGCGCGCCGAGCAGGCGCAGCAGAAGCGCTGGCTGAGGGTCATCGCCTGGCTCATGGGCGGATTGCTGCTGCTCGTGCTGCTGGCCTCCTGAGCTGCGCGCGGCCACCCCACGGCGAGGACCAGCCGGCGGCCTTCAAGCCTGCCACACCGCCAGCCACCCCGCAATCGGCTTGCCGGCCTCGCGGCGAATCGGCGCACGGACGCTGGCGCGAACGACGAATCCGTTGGCGCCGGCGAGCCGACGCAGATAATTGTCGGCGTGGGCATAACGGCCGCTGGGCAGTAGGCGGTAGTCGCCGTCGCGGCCGGCGATGTCCGCCTCCTCGAGGCACTCGGCGGAAAACGCGTAGCAGCCGCCGGGGCGCAGCAGGCGCCTGACTTGCAGCACCAATTCTTCCAGTCGGCCGGTATAGATGAGCATGTCGGCGGCGACGATCACGTCGTACGAGGCGGCCGGTTCCGCCGCCATCATGGCAAGCGCGTCCGCCTGCTGAAGCCGCTGGTAGAGGCCGCGCGCCTGCGCCCGCGCCAGCATCCGCGCCGACAGATCGACGCCCGCCACTTGCCGCGCGTGGGGCGCGACGGCAACGCCGACGAGCCCGGTGCCGCAACCCAGGTCGAGCACGTCCCACGGCCGCGCCGGCAGCTCCGGCAACGCCGACAGCATCTCCAGCAAGCGCTGCGGCGCATCGTAGCCGAGTTCGTCGACGAGGTGTTCGTCGAAGCGTTCCGCGGCGGCGTCGAAGGTCGCGGCCACGTAGGCCGCCGGCGCGCGCGCGCTGTCGGCGCCGGTCAACGCCGCCAACAGATGCCGCGCCGTTTCCTGCTCCGGCTGCAGGCGCAGCACGTCGAGGAAAGCCGCCGCCGCGGCGTCGGGCCGGCCTTGCCATTTGTGCATCAGCGCGAGATTGTAGTGCGCCTGCACATGGTCCGGGTCGATGGCGACGGCCGCGCCAAAGCACGACAGGGCCTCGTCGATCCGGCCCAGTTCGCTCAAGGCGACGCCCATGTTGTAGTGGGCATCGGCGAAATCCGGCTGCAAGGCGACGGCCTGGCGGAAGCACTCCAGCGCCGCTTCGGACCGCTCGAGCGCATTCAGGGCCGAGCCAAGATTGTTGTGGTACCTGGCGACGCCGGGACGGGCGCGCAGCGCGCGGCGCATGAAGTCGACGGCCGCGGCATGTTCGCCGCGCTGGTGCAGCAGGGCGCCGAGCAGATGCAGCGCCTCGGCGTGGTCCGCCTGGGCGGCGAGAATCCGCCGGTACGCTTCCTCGGCCACGGCCAGGCGGCCGGCCTTGTGATGCGCGAGCGCCGCAGCCAGCATCGCGTCTGCCGCCGGCGCTGCCGCGTCGCGGTCGGCCGCGTTGCGATCGGTCGGCGCCATGGGTTCGGCGGATCGGCCGTTCAATCGCGCAGCCAGTACAGGCCGGCGCAGAGCGCCGCGCCGGCCAGGTACAACTGCCAAGTCTCGGAGATCGCGTAAGGGTAGACCATCAGCGCGACGCCGATCCATTTCACGTTTTTGCGCGAATCCTTCTTGCCGTAGCGGTAGGCGGCGAAGCCGACGAGGCTGAACAGCAATGCGCCGGCCAGGTAGGTGGGGGTCGGCAAACTGAAGCCGAGCGACTGGATGGCCTGCAAGTCGTCCAAGGGCGGAATCTCCAAAAAGCTGATTTTAATGCCCGGCGGCGCATTGCTGTTCAGCCTTGTCGGCGGAGACGCAATAGGCCCCATTGTCGCCAGCGCTTGCCGCTCGAAAATGGCCGCTTACCGGTACTTGCGCTATCCGTTTGCCGGCCGGCGACCCGATCGGCCCGCGCCGCCGCCGGTATAATCCGCCGCTCCAAACGCTGCGTCGGAGCCCGCCATGCTGCTCTGGTTCGTCATCATCTACTGGGTCATTTCGGTCGGCATCGGCCTGTATGCGGCCACGCGCGTCCATAACACCAAGGACTTCGCCGTCGCCGGCCGCCACCTGCCCTTCTACATGGTCACGGCCACGGTGTTCGCCACCTGGTTCGGCTCGGAGACGGTGCTCGGCATTCCCGCCACCTTCCTCAAGGAAGGCCTGCACGGCGTCGTCGCCGATCCCTTCGGCTCCTCGCTGTGCCTGATCCTCGTCGGCCTATTCTTCGCCGCGCCGCTTTACCGCATGAACCTCTTGACCATCGGCGACTTCTACAAGAAGCGTTTCGGCCGCGGCGTCGAAGTGCTCACCACGCTGGCCATCGTCATTTCCTACCTGGGCTGGGTCGGCGCGCAGATCACGGCGCTGGGCCTCGTCTTCAACATCGTCTCGGACGGCGGGATCAGCAAGCTCGCCGGCATGTGGATCGGCTCCGGCACCATCCTCGTCTATACGCTGTTCGGCGGCATGTGGGCGGTGGCCATCACCGACTTCCTGCAGATGATCATCATCTGCGTCGGCATGCTCTACATCGGCGGGGAGGTTAGCGGCATGGTCGGCGGCGTCGGCGCCGTCGTCGCGCATGCGGCGCAGGCCGGCAAGTTCTCCTTCTGGCCCGCCTTCGACCCCAAGGAAATGATCGCCTTCTTCGCCGCCTGGATCACCATGATGTTCGGCTCGATTCCGCAGCAGGACGTATTCCAGCGCGTGCAGTCGTCGAAGACCGAGAAGATCGCGGTCTGGGGCTCGGTGCTTGGCGGCAGCCTCTATTTCGTCTTCGCCTTCGTGCCGATGTTTCTCGCCTACTCGGCGACGCTGATCGACCCCAAGATGGTCGCCGACCTCATCGACACCGACCCGCAACTGATCCTGCCGCGCCTGGTGCTGGAAAAGGCGCCGCTGTTCGCCCAAGTGATGTTCTTCGGCGCCCTGCTCTCCGCCATCAAGAGCTGCGCCTCGGCGACGCTGCTGGCGCCCTCGGTGACCTTCACCGAGAACATCCTGAAGCCGATGATGGCCGCCCGCCTGTCCGACCGCAAGCTGCTGCTCGCCATGCGCATCGTCACGCTGTCGTTCACGGTCCTGGTGACGATCTACGCCATGGTGTCGAAGGCCAGCATCTTCAAGATGGTCGAGAACGCCTATCAGATCACGCTGGTCGCCGCCTTCGTGCCGCTGGCCTGCGGCGTCTATTGGCGGCGCTCGACCAACCAGGGCGCGCTGGTATCGATCTTCCTCGGCGTCTCGGTCTGGCTCTCGGTGCTGATCGGCAGCCCCGACGATCCTTTCATCCCCGCGCAGTTCGCCGGCCTCATCGCCAGCGCCATCGGCATGGTGGTCGGCTCGCTGATGCGCCAGTTCGTGCATCACGATCCGCATATCCACGACCAGTTGCGCTTCGGCCACCACGCCGCGGCGGCGGCGGAGACCTATCACGTCGCCGAACATCCGCACCACCACTAGGACTTCGTGCCCGACGCGCCAGCCATAGCGTAATATGCCGGCCATCTTTCCGGCCGGAGTCCTACGCAACCATGAAAGACAAGAGCATCGCCCCGACCATGCGCGAGCGGATCATGCGCGAGGACGACTTCATCGTCTCCAAGACCGATCCGAAGGGCATCATCACCTATTGCAACCCGATCTTCATCGAGTTCTCGGGCTACGCGGAAGACGAGCTGCTCGGCACCCAGCACAACATCATCCGCCACCCCGACATGCCGCGCGCCGCCTTCAAGCTGGCCTGGGATACCATCCAGGCCGGTCGAGAATTCTTCGCCTACGTCAAGAACATGTCGAAGGACGGCGGCTTCTACTGGGTGTTCACCCACATCACGCCGGACTTCGGCCCGCGCGGCGACATCGTCGGCTACACCTCGGTGCGCCGCTGCCCGAAGCGCGAAGCCCTCGACAAAGTGGCGCCGGTGTACCAGCAGATGCTCGCGGCGGAAACCGCCGCCGGCGCCCGCGACGCCATCGCCGCGGGAACCGGCGTGCTGGTGGGTCTATTGAAACAAACCGGGATGTCCTATGAAGAACTCGTCTTCTCGCTTTGAGCGTCGCCACCTCGGCATCGCGCTCGTGGCGCTCGGCATGCTCGCGGCCTTCTGGACGCCGTGGGCGGCGCTGCCGTTGCTGCTTGTCGCCGTGCTGCTGCAGGCCTTCCCCGC
>DAIEEM010000140.1 GCA_027325905.1 Rhodocyclaceae bacterium | reverse complement strand
GCCTCCTCCTCCTTTACTTACGCGCAGCAGGGCACCCCCGCCGGCCCGATCCGGAAGCACCGAGCGGTCTTGAAGTTCAAGGCACGCACCGAGGATTCCGGCCACGGATGGCGGGTGTCCGATTCCCGCAAGTAAAGGAGGAGGGCCGGCGCTTTTTCGGCCCGGGGGACATGGAGGGAATCGGACACCTGCCGTCCGTGGCGCGCCGCTGCCATTCGAGCGCACGGACATCCGCCGTCCACATTCAAACGATATGCTTCGCGGGTAGCGCGAAGCTTCATGGAGCACTGACATGACCATCGGCCTCAACTTCGATCTCGGCGAAACCATCGACATGCTGCGTGACGCGGTCAAGGATTTTGCCGACAAGGAAATCGCGCCGCGCGCGGCACAGATCGACCGCGACAACGAGTTCCCCGCCGATCTCTGGAAGAAATTCGGCGACATGGGCCTGCTGGGCATGAGCGCCGAGGAGGAATACGGCGGCACCGGCATGGGCTACCTCGCGCACATCGTGGCGATGGAGGAAATCTCGCGCGCCTCGGCCTCCGTGGGCTTGTCCTACGGCGCGCACTCCAATCTCTGCGTCAATCAACTGCGCCGCAACGGCAACGCCGAGCAGAAGAAAAAGTATCTGCCGAAACTGATTTCCGGCGAGCACGTCGGCGCCCTGGCAATGTCGGAGCCGAACGCCGGTTCCGACGTAGTTTCCATGAAGCTGCGCGCCGACCGCAAAGGCGACCGCTACGTCCTGAACGGCGCCAAGATGTGGATCACCAACGGCGGCGACGCCGACACGCTGATCGTCTATGCCAAGACCGATGCGGCCGCCGGTGCGAAAGGGATGACGGCCTTCATCGTCGAGAAGGGCATGAAGGGTTTCTCCTGCGGCACGCATCTCGACAAGCTCGGCATGCGCGGCTCCAACACCTATCCGCTGTTCTTCGACGACTGCGAAGTGCCGCTTGAAAATCTGCTCGGCGACGAGGGCGGCGGCGTCAAGGTGTTGATGAGCGGACTCGACTACGAGCGCGCGGTGCTCTCCGGCGGCCCGCTGGGCATCATGGCCGCCTGCATGGACGTCGTCATTCCCTACCTCCACGACCGCAAGCAGTTCGGCCAGAGCATCGGCGAATTCCAGTTGATGCAAGGCAAGGTCGCCGACATGTACTCGACCTGGCAGGCGACGCGCGCCTACGTCTATGCCGTGGGCAAGGCCTGCGACCGCATGGATCACAGCCGCACGCTGCGCAAGGATGCCGCCGGCGCCATCCTCTACTCGGCCGAGAAGGCCACCTGGATGGCCGGCGAGGCGATACAAACCCTCGGCGGCAACGGCTACATCAACGACTACCCCACCGGCCGCCTGTGGCGCGACGCCAAGCTCTACGAAATCGGCGCCGGAACCTCGGAGATTCGCCGTATGCTGATCGGCCGCGAACTCTTCAACGAAACCGCATGAAGGAACGCACCATGACCAACGATCCCATCGTCATTGTCTCCGTCGCCCGCACGCCCATGGGCGGATTCCAGGGCGACTTCTCCTCCCTGACCTGCGCCCAGCTCGGCAGCGCCGCCATCAAGGCCGCCGTCGCGCGCGCCGGCCTGCAACCGGCGCAGATCGAGGAAGTCGTCATGGGCTGCGTGCTGCCCGCCGGCCAGGGCCAGGCGCCGGCGCGCCAGGCTTCGCTCGGCGCCGGCCTGCCGCTGGCGACCGGCTGCACGACGGTGAACAAGATGTGCGGCTCGGGCATGCGCGCGGCGATGTTCGCCCACGACATGCTGCGCGCCGGCAGCGCCGACGTCATGCTGGCCGGCGGCATGGAGTCGATGACCAACGCGCCCTACCTGCTGCCCAAGGCGCGCAGCGGCTATCGTCTCGGCCACGGCCAGATGTTCGACCACATATTCTTGGACGGCCTCGAAGACGCCTATCAGAAAGGTCGCCTGATGGGCACGTTCGCCGAGGAATGCGCCGAGGCCTACGGCTTCACGCGGCAAGCGCAGGACGAGTTCGCCATCGCCTCCACCACCCGCGCGCAGAACGCCATCAAGGACGGCTCGTTCAAATGGGAAATCGCGCCGGTGACCGTGGCCGGCCGCAAGGGCGATATCGTCGTCGAGCACGACGAGCAGCCGCCGAAGGCGCTGCTCGACAAGATTCCGGTATTGAAGCCGGCTTTCAAGAAGGACGGCACGGTGACGGCCGCCAACTCCTCCTCGATCTCCGACGGCGCCGCGGCGCTGGTGCTGATGCGCGCCTCGACGGCGGCGAAGCTTGGCGTGGCGCCGCTCGCGCGCATCGTCGGCCATGCCACGTTCGCGCAGGAGCCCAATCTCTTTACCACGGCGCCGGTCGGCGCCATGAAGAAGCTTCTGGCTCGCAACGACTGGAGCGTGTCCAGCGTCGACCTCTGGGAAATCAACGAAGCCTTCGCCGTGGTGACCATGGCGGCGATGCACGACTTGAAGCTGCCGCACGACAAGGTCAACGTCCACGGCGGCGCCTGCGCGCTCGGCCATCCCATCGGCGCTTCCGGCGCGCGCATCGTCGCCACGCTGATCGGCGCACTGCGGAAATATGGACTGACGCGCGGCGTCGCCAGCCTGTGTATCGGCGGCGGCGAGGCCACCGCGATGGGCATCGAGCTGCTCTGAGCGCGCCGCAAGTTTCTTCGGAGCAAACCAGATGATCCTCAACGAATCCCAACAGATGATCCGCAACACCTTGCGCGACTTCGCCCGCGAGCAGCTTGCGCCCAAAGCGGCCGAGTGGGATCGCAACGCCGTTTTTCCGGCGCAGGCGCTGCGCGAACTCGCGGCGCTCGGCGTCTGGGGCATGGCGGTGCCCGAAGAGCTGGGCGGCGCCGGCCTCGACTACCTGACGCTGGCCGTGGCCCTCGAAGAAATCGCCGCCGGCGACGGCGCCACCTCGACGATCCTCTCGGTGCAGAACTCGCTGATCTGCGGCATCCTGATGAAGTACGGCAATGACGCGCAAAAGGCCCGCTGGCTCAAGGGCGCCGCGACGGGCGAACTGCTCGGCTGCTTCTGCCTGACCGAGCCGCACGTCGGCTCCGATGCGTCCGCGATTCGCACCAAGGCCGCGAAGGACGGCGACCATTGGGTGCTTAACGGCGTAAAGCAGTTCATCACCAGCGG
>DAIEEM010000128.1 GCA_027325905.1 Rhodocyclaceae bacterium | reverse complement strand
AGGTTGGTCTGGTAGGCGATGTCGTCGATGATGCCGATCTTGCCGGCAATCTGCTTCATGGCATCGACGGTCTGCTTGACGGCCTCACCGCCTTCGGCGGCCTCGTGCGAGGATTTGGTCGCCATGTTGTCGGTGATCTTGGCGTTCTCGGTGTTCTGGTTGATTGAGGCGGTCATTTCCTCTATCGAAGCGGTGGTTTCTTCCACCGGGGCGGCCTGCTCGGAGGAGGACTGCGACAGAGATTGCGCCGTCTGCGAAACTTGGTCGGCGGCGTTGTTCAGTGCTTCCGAGGCGGTGTTGACCTCGCCGATGATGTTCGAGACCTTGTCGACCATGGTCTTGAGGGCATGCAGCGCGCTGCTGTCGTCGCCGGGACGGGTCGTCACCTGCACGGTGAGGTCGCCGTCGGCGACACGGATCAGCACCGCCGCCAAATCGCGTGGCTCGTCACCCAACTGGGCGAACAGCGTACGCACGATCCAAAAGCCGAGAAGGGCGGCGAACAGCACGCCGCCGCCGATGACGATCAGCGCGATCATCATGCTGCGCTGGTAATTGGCGGTCGAAGTCTCGTATTCCTTCTTGGCTTCGTCGACCTGAAGTTGCAGCAATTTTTGGGCGACACCGCCCGCTTCGGAGAACAACGGCCCGACGACCTTCACCAAGTGCGCATTGGCTTCGGGGAAGTCGCCCTTATCGAAATCGTCGATAGCCTCCAGCAGGCCCTCCTTGACGAAGCGGGCGCGTTTGGTCACGAAGTCATCCGCCAGCACCTTTTCTTCCGGCGTTAGATAGGTGGCCATGTATTCCTTCCAGATGCCGCCGATGGTCTCGATATTCTTCTTCACGACATCCAGATGTTTCGAGATCGGGTGGTCGTGCAGTTTGCTCTCCGGCAGGCGCGGGTCGTGCATCGCGGCCAAGTGCAGTTGCCGCATGCTCTCCAGCATCAATACGTTGATTTCGGCAAGCTGCCCCGTGGGAATCAGTCGGTCGTTATAAACGGAACCCAAGCCGGCATTGCTGGCGCGTATGCCCAGTACGCCCTGCGCGCCGATAATCACCAGCAGCAGCGAAAGCAAAGCGAGCACCCCGATAAGTCGAGCCTTGATGGTCAGATGGCCGAGCATATGAATCCTCCTTTATGACAAACAATGCAAATTGTCGATCAGGCTGTCCTATTGCGGTATCCGCAAGCGGCATGATGGTCATGATAATCGGATTGCGCAACCTGTTTTTTTGCAAGGTCGTCGGGCCGCATTTCTGCCGATACCGGCCGGAAAGGGCGCAAAGCGTGAATTCGGATTCTTGAAATGCCGACGCTCGAGCGCGGCACCAGGATTTCAACGTCGGCTATCCGCCATCATTGGCGTTTGCCTAGCTTGCGTCCCAGTAGGGTGTGGCGATGCCCTCGCCGAGGTCGGCCTCGATCAGGCGGCGGCGCACTTCCAGCAGTTGTTCGATGAGCGCCGGTTCGGCGCGGGCGTAGGCGTCGGCATCCGGCTTGCGGTTGACGACGACGCCGAGCAGTTCGGTGATGGCGTTGCCTATCGAATTCTGGCTGATGGTGACGATGATGCGTCCTTCGTCGTTGCGGTAGATCAACTGCTTGAAGGCCGGCTGCCAGCGAATGGCATTGGCATATTTGGCGTCGTGGATGCAGCGCGCGCGCACCATCTTCGCCGTCATGAGGAAGTCATTGTTGAAGAGCAGCTTGTCCTCGACCAAGTCGGGGAAGTAGATGTCGCGCGGCATCGCCGCGTTGCGCGTCGATACCTGGCTGAAGAAGGTGCGGTAGAAGTCGATGAAGCCCTTGAGAATGGTGTCGTATTCCTTCCAGAAGCGCACCTCCCGCAGCGCCGGGGCGCCTCCCGCGACGTCCCAGCTCGGCAGGCCTTGCGGGTAGCCGGTGAGACCGATGCGGCAACTGCCTTCGGGGCAAGGCCGCAGGATCTGCAGGTCGAGCGCGCTGATGAAGTCGCGATAGACCTCGCGCATGTAGGCCTGGAACAGCGAGTGCTGGCCGCCGTCGTTGAGGTTGGGGTTGTGCGGATCGGCGATCGGCGCCTCGCGCAGGTCGGCCTTGCTGAAGACGATGAAGTGGTTGTGCAGCATGCGGATGCTCGGCACGCCCGGCGAAGTCAGCGGCCAGGTGGCGTCTAGGCTGGCTTCGCCGGCGAGTACCAGGTGCGCGGCGGGATCGGGATAGCGTTCGAGCATGTACTCGATGACGACCTGGTTCATGCGGTTCCAGACGTTCTTGACGTTCTCCGGCACCTGGGTGCGGCGCACCGGTCGGCCGAGCGGATCGAGGATGCTCTGCGAGGTGTTGTAGATGATCGAGGCGTCGAAGAGGTTGCTGTGGCCGAGCGCCTTGCGGTAGAGCAGCAGTCCTTCGGGATTCTGCAACAGGCCGTTGTTGTGCGCGAGGTCGTTGAGGTTCTCGGCGCTGTTGAAGAATTCGTTCGGCGTCATCCCTTCGGGCACATCGAGCGGTATCGGCCGAAACGGGGTGACGATCTCTCTGGGTCCGGACTGCATGGCGTGGCATCCTCTTGTCGTTTGGGGCGCGGGCAGCATAGACGGGCGTCGCTGGCCCGGCAAATCAGGAATGATGAATGCCTCTTCAATTCCCTCTATGTTTGCGCTAACGTAGCGATTTTTGCCGATTGCCCGGCGAGGAGCTCAGATGACCGCAACCCGTATCATGCTTGACGAAAACGAGATACCGACCCATTGGTACAACGTCGTTGCCGATATGCCCAACGCGCCGCTGCCGCCGCTGGGTCCGGACGGCAAGCCGGTCGGCCCGGAGCAGATGATGGTCATTTTTCCCGAGACCATCCTGGCGCAGGAAATGAGCGCCGAACGCTGGATTCCCATCCCCGACGAGGTGCGCGAGGCCTATCGCCTGTGGCGGCCGACGCCGCTGATACGCGCTTTGCGGCTGGAAAAGGCGCTCGGCACGCCGGCCAAGATCTACTACAAGTACGAAGGCGTCTCGCCGACCGGCTCGCACAAGCCGAACTCGGCGATCCCGCAGGCGTATTTCAACAAGATCGCCGGCATCAAGCGCCTCACCACCGAGACGGGAGCCGGCCAATGGGGTTCCTCGCTCGCCTTCGCCGGCCAGATGTTCGGCATCGAAGTGCGCATCTACATGGTCAAGATCAGCTACGACCAGAAGCCGTTCCGCCGCTCGATGATGCAGACTTGGGGCGCCGAAGTCTTCGCCAGCCCGAGCGACATGACGAACACCGGCCGCGCGATTCTCGCCAAGGACCCGGACAATCAGGGCTCGCTCGGCATCGCGATTTCCGAAGCCGTCGAGGAAGCCGCTTCGCGCGCCGACACGAAGTACGCGCTCGGTTCGGTGCTTAACCACGTGTTGCTGCACCAGACTGTGATCGGTCTCGAAGCGAAGAAGCAGTTGGAGAAGATCGGCGAGTATCCCGACATGGTGTTCGCGCCCTGCGGCGGCGGATCCAACTTCGCCGGCATCGCCTTTCCGTTCTTTGCCGACAAGGCGGCCGGCAAGAAGGTGCGCCTGGTGGCCGTCGAGCCGACCTCCTGCCCGACGCTGACCCGCGGCGTCTACGCCTACGACTATGGCGACGCCAGCGGCTTCACGCCGCTGATGAAAATGTACACGCTCGGCCACGATTTCATGCCGCCCGGCATTCATGCCGGCGGGCTGCGCTACCACGGCGATTCGCCGCTGGTGTCGCAACTGCTGCACGAAGGTCTTATCGAAGCCGTCGCCGTGCCGCAACTGGCGACCTTCGAGGCCGGCGTGAAATTCGCGTGCGCCGAGGGCATCATCCCGGCGCCGGAGTCGAACCACGCCATCCGCGCCTGCATCGACGAGGCGCTCGCTTGCCGCGAGACCGGCGAGCCGAAGACGTTGCTGTTCAATCTGTCGGGCCACGGCCATTTCGACATGGCTTCCTACGACCGCTATTTCGCCGGCAAGCTCGAGGACTACGAGTATCCGCGCGACGCCATTGAAACTTCGCTGGCGCATTTGCCGAAGGTCGGCTGATGCGCATCGCCTTCTTTCTTCTCGTTCTGGCCAACCTGCTCTTCCTCGTCTGGGGCGGAGACTACCTGGGCGGGAAGGAAGAAGGCCGCGAGCCGCAGCGGCTGCGAAACCAGTTGCATCCGGAGAAGATGAAAGTGACCTTGGCGCTGCCCGCCGCCGCCGCCGCCGCCACCGCCACCACCACCGCGCCGCCGTCGGCATGCCGTCGCATCGAGGGCGTGGCCGCCAAGGATGCGGGGGCGCTCCAGCAGGCTTTGCTGGGTGCCGGCCTCGTCGCTGCCGTCCTGCCCGCCGCGGAGCCGAACTACTGGGTCACTATTCCCGCCCTGCCGAACAAGGCCGCCGCCGACAAGAAGGCGGGCGAACTCAAGTTCTTCGGCGTCGGCGATTTCCACGTCATGCCGGGCGAGGGCGGCACTTTCGTTATATCGCTCGGACTGTTCCGCGACGAAGCCGCGGCCACTCAGTTTCTCCAGATACTCACCAAGAAGGGCGTCAAGTCGGCGCACATCGAGACGCGCACCAAGCCCGCGCCGACGACCCGACTGGAGGTGCGCGGTGCCGCCGACGTTCTCGCCAAGCGTCTGCCCGAACTGCTGTCCGCCGCAGCGGGGGCGACGGTCGCCGACTGTCCATGACGGCGTTCGTCGTCGGCCTTACCGGCGGTATCGGCAGCGGCAAGAGCGCCGCCGCCGAACTCTTTGCCGAACTCGGCGCCGCCGTCGTCGACACCGACGCCATTGCGCACGAACTGACCGCCGCGCAGGGCGCGGCGATGCCGGCCATCCGCGCCGCCTTCGGCGCCGCCGCCGTCGCCGCCGACGGCAGCCTCGATCGGGCGGCGATGCGCAAGCTGGTTTTCGCCGATGCGGCGGCGCGGCATCGGCTCGAAGCCATCCTCCATCCGCTGATCCGCGCCGGCAGCGCAGACCGCTGCGCTGCCGCACCGACGCCGTATGCCGTGCTGGCGGTTCCCCTGTTGGTGGAGGCGGGAGGCGACTACCGCCGCCGCGTGGCGCGCGTCGCCGTCGTCGATTGCCGCGAGGAAACCCAGGTCGCGCGCGTCATGGCGCGCAGCGGCCTGACACGGGCGCAAGTTTGGGAAATCATGGCGACGCAGGCGAGCCGGGCGGCTCGGCGCGCCGCCGCCGACGACATCATCGACAATGACGGCGAACTTGCCGGCCTGCGGCCGCAGGTCGAAGATCTGCATCGCCGCTATCTCGGGCTGGCGGCGTTGTCATACCAAAGTTGAGCTTTTCCGCCGAATCGGTCAGAATTGCCGCTATTTTCCACCGGGCCGGCGCGTGATTACTTACGAGTACCCTCTGAGCGAGCGCATACGCACTTTATTGCGCCTCGAGGATCTATTCGACAAGATCGCCTATTTCATCGCCGCCGACGAAGCCGAGGACCATCACGTCGCGCTGGTCACCCTCTTCGAGATTCTCGAAGTCGCCGGCCGTGCCGACCTCAAGTTCGATCTCGTCCAGGAACTCGAACGCCAGCGCCAGATACTGCTGTCCTTCCGCAATAACCCGGAGATTTCGGAGGAGGCGCTGGCCGGCGCCCTTTACGAGATCGAGCATGCGTCGGCGGCGATGCTGGCGATGCAAGGCCGCATCGGCCACTACTTGCGCGAGAACGAGTGGCTGATGAGCATCAAGAACCGTATCGGCATTCCCGGCGGCGTCTGCGAGTTCGACCTGCCCTCGTATCATTTCTGGCTCAACCGCGATGCCGCGCAGCGCCGCGACGACCTGGGCGCCTGGGTCGGGCCGATGCTGGCGATCCGCGCCGGCTTGTCCATCGTGCTGCGCCTGCTGCGCGCCTCGGGCCGCCCCGAATCGAAGATGGCGGCGCACGGCAGCTACCAGTTGATGCTGGCGGGGCGTATCTCGCAAATGATCCGCCTGCGCGTGCACCGCGCCGATCCCTACGTGCCGGAGATCGGCGCCAACAAGTATGCTCTCAACATACGTTTCCTGACGCCCGACACCGGCATGCGGCCGAAGCAGGCCGAAGTGGATGTTCCGTTCGAGCTGACCTTCTGCAACCTTTAGGCGCATCGTGTAATCCATTGGCATGCGCCAGCATCGGCGGTCAGCGGCCGCCGCAGCGTCCGCACCACGCGCCCGACCACACAGACCCGATCATGACCAGCGTAGAACACCGCAAGACCAAGCGCTACCCGTTCCAGTGGAAGGTGGCGATCGTCTTCGACAGCACCGAGGACATGGAGACCTATCACGGCGTCACCAACGATGTCTCCATATCCGGCTGCGCCGTGCTCACCGAGCATAACGTCTTCTCCGAGCAGCCGATCTCCATCCTGATCTCGCTGCCGGCAGAGCATCCGGGCGGGCGGCGCAAGCTGATCGAGGCGAAGGCGCGCATGGTGTATACGGTGCTGTCGTCGGGACACCGGAAGTTCCGCTGCGGCGTCCAGTTCCTCAGCTTCAAGGGCGGCGGCCGCGCCGCCTTGACGCGCGCGTTCGCCAAACGCGACCAGGCGATTCCGTCGTAAAAGGCCCATGGACCGCAAGATCGCGCCTACCGTCGTCGCCTGCCCTTGCTGCGGCAAGCCGGTGGCTTGGACGGCGGGAAACCGCTACCGGCCTTTTTGTTCCGAACGTTGCCGGGCGATCGATCTGGGCGCCTGGGCCGCCGGCGAGTATCGTGTGCCTGCGGTCGCGGAATCGGACCAGCCGGACCTGCCGGATCAGGAATCCTGACCCCAGGCGGCGCGGATCGCCGCAACGCCATGGGCGCCCGACGCTTGAGCCGCTTCCAGGTCGCCGCGCGCCATTCCTCCCAGCGCATAGACCGGCAGCGGCAGGTTCCCGGCGAGTTCTTGGAAAGCCGGCCAGCCCAGGCCCGGTTGGCCGGGGTGGCTGGCCGTGGCCTTGACCGGACCGAGCACCGCGAAGTCGAGTCCGAGCCGCGCCGCGTGTTCGAGTTCCGCCCGCGTGTGGCAGGAGGCCGCGACCAGAGGGAAGTCGGGGCGGGCGTCGAGGTTCATGAGTTGCATTGCCGCGAGGTGCAAGCCGTCGGCGCCGGCGTCGCGGGCGAGATTGGCGTCGCCATTGACGAGCCCACGCGCGCCGCGTGTCCGGCAGAGGGCGAGCGCGCTGCGGACGAAGTCGCCGCGCTGCGGCGGCACCAACGCGGGTTCGCGCAACTGCACCAGCCGCAGGCCGTTATCGAGGGCTCGTGCCAGGGCCGCGAGTTGCGTCGCGACACCGATCTCGCCGGCATGCGTAACGGCGTAGAAGTCGGGCAGGCGCAGAGCCGCGAGCACCGGCGCATTGGCCGGCAGCATCGGCGCGACGTCTACGGCATCGGCGCGCTGCCAGGACAGCGCGGCATGGACGTGGTCCTTTATGTCGCCGCGCCAGGCGGTGACGCGGAAGAAGTGCAGCCGCACGTGGGCGTGCTCATAGACGTGTTCGCGAACGATCCACGGCGTGGCGCGCAGCACCGCGATCTCCAGTTCTTCGTGCAGCTCGCGCACCAGCGCGTCGCGCGGCGTCTCGCCGGCCTCGACCTTGCCGCCGGGAAACTCCCAGTAGCCGGGATAGAAGGTGTGCGGCGCGCGCCGCCCGAGCAGGAAGGCGCCGTCCGGCCGCAGGATCACGGCGGCGGCGACGGCGGTAATCTTCCTCACTTCCCGGCCTGGCGTCCGGCGTAGTCGCGGGCGAACTGCCAGGCGATGCGGCCGCTGCGCGCGCCGCGCATCAGCGACCACTGCAGCGCTTCCTGGCGCGCCGCTGCCGCCTGCTTTGCCGTGAGGCCGAACGCCTGCAGCCAGTGGCCGCAGATCGCCAGATAGTGGTCCTGGTCGAAAGGATAGAAGGAGAGCCACAGGCCGAA
>DAIEEM010000094.1 GCA_027325905.1 Rhodocyclaceae bacterium | reverse complement strand
CAAGACGCTGAGGATAGAACTGAAGCACTGAAGACGCGTTTCCCCCAACCGCCCATTCGGGCTTTTTTTGACCCGGTGCTTGACCGACCGGTCTATTAGAGCAACAGCATCAAACCAACCTGAAGGAGACACTTATGGAAGCGAACCAAACCCTCGACGCCCGCGGCCTCAACTGCCCCCTGCCCATTCTGCGCGCCAAGAAGACCCTGAACGCAATGCAGTCCGGCGACACCCTCAAGGTGGTATCCACCGATCCGGGCTCCCTCAAGGACATGGCGGCCTTCTGCACGCAGACCGGCAATACGCTGTTGTCTTCGCAGCAAGCCGGCGGCGAATTCGAATTCTTCGTGCGCAAAGCCTGAGGAGAACGCCATGAATCTTGCCATGCTGCATGCGCCGGACGGCGGCGCCCGCGCGATGCCCGCCGACCTGGCCAGCCTGGACGCCTGGTTCGACCGGCGCCTGGAGGAAAAGATCGCCGAGCGCGACGCCGCCAGGACCAAATCGCTCGCCATCATCGCCACCAAGGGCACGATGGACATGGCCTACCCGCCGTTCATCCTGGCCTCGACCGCAGCCGCGCTGGGCTGGAACGCGTCCATCTTCTTCACCTTCTACGGACTGGAACTGCTCAAGAAGGACCTGAGCATCAAGGTCTCGCCGCTGGGGAACCCGGCCATGCCGATGAAGCTGCCCTTCGGCCCCGAATGGCTGCAGCAGACGAACCTGCCGGTGCCCAACTTCGTGGCCGGCAACCTCCCCGGCTTCGAAGGTTTCGCCACGGCGATGATGGAGCAGACCGTCAAGGCCAAGGGCATCGCCAGCATCAAGGAACTGCGTGACATCTGCATCGAATCCGGGGTGCGCCTGCTGGCCTGCCAGATGACTGTCGACCTGTTCAGCCATCGCCAGGACGAGTTCATACCGGAGATCGCGGAATGGATCGGCGCGACGAGCTACCTGGCCGAAGCCCAGAAGGCCGACGTATGCCTGTTCGTCTGAGCAACCCCACCCGACGCGCATGAGCAGGGCGCTGCCGCGCGTGACGCCGTCCCGGCCGCGGTAGGCCGCCGGGACGGCGCCCGGCATCGCCGCTACAGCACGTAGCGGCTCAGGTCTTCATTCTTCGCCAGTTCGCCCAGCCGCGCATCGACGTAGGCGGCATCGACGGCCACCTTCATCGCGCCCTTGGCGCCGGCTTCGAAGGAGACTTCTTCGAGCAGCTTCTCCATCACCGTGTAGAGGCGGCGCGCGCCGATGTTCTCGGTTTTCTCGTTCACCTGGAAGGCGATCTCGGCCATGCGGCGGATGCCCTCGGGCGAGAACTCGACGGTCACGTTCTCGGTGCCGAGCAGCGCCTGGTACTGGCGCGTCAGGCAGGCGTCGGTCTGCGTCAGGATGCACTCGAAGTCGTCGACCGACAGCGAATCGAGCTCGACGCGGATCGGGAAGCGGCCCTGCAGTTCCGGAATCAGGTCGGAGGGTTTGGCGAGGTGGAAGGCGCCGCTGGCGATGAACAGGATGTGGTCGGTCTTGATCATGCCGTACTTGGTCGATACCGTCGTGCCTTCGACCAGCGGCAGCAGGTCGCGCTGCACGCCCTGGCGCGAGACGTCGGCGCCCATGGCCTCCGAGCGCGAGGCGATCTTGTCGATCTCGTCGAGGAAGACGATGCCATGCTGCTCGACGTTCTTCAGCGCCTGGCTCTTGACCTCGTCGTCGTTGATCAGGCGCGCCGCCTCTTCCTCGGCCAGCGCCTTCATGGCGTCGCTGATCTTCATCTTGCGCTGCTTGCGGCGACCGCCGCCGAGGTTCTGGAACATGCCCTGGATCTGCTGCGTCAGGTCTTCCATGCCCGGCGGCGCGAGAATCTCCATGTGGGCAGGAACGGCGGCGACCTCGATATCGACTTCCTTGTCGTCGAGTTCGCCCTCGCGCAGCTTCTTGCGGAATTTCTGCCGCGTGCTGGAATCCTCGGCCGCCGTCTCGACGAAGCCCGCCGAGCGCGCCGGCGGCAGCAGCACGTCGAGCACGCGGTCCTCGGCAGCGTCCATGGCGCGGCTCTTGACGGCGCGCATGGCCTGCTCGCGGGCGTCCTTGATCGCCGTCTCGGCGAGATCGCGGATGATGGTATCGACGTCGCGGCCGACGTAGCCGACTTCGGTGAACTTGGTGGCCTCGATCTTGATGAAGGGCGCGTTGGCGAGCCGCGCCAGGCGCCGCGCGATCTCGGTCTTGCCCACCCCCGTGGGGCCGATCATGAGGATGTTCTTGGGCGTGATTTCGCTGCGCAGCGGCTCGTCCACCTGGGCGCGGCGCCAACGGTTGCGCAGCGCAATGGCGACCGCGCGCTTGGCGCGCGCCTGGCCGACGATGTTCTTGTCGAGCTCGGAAACTATTTCCGCCGGGGTCATCGGAGTCGTGGGAATCATGGTCCGGATTATTTCACAGTTCGCCGCCGCCCCTGCTATGATCATACGAAAGTCAGACTCCATCACATGACGAAGACATCAAGAGAGCGCGACGGGAGCGACCGTGAGGCCGCCTTGGTCGGACAAATCGAGCGGCTGCGGCAGGCGGTGAGCCTCTTCGCCGAGTGGAGCGACTGCCTGCAACGGGCGCGCGATCCCGATACGCTGGTTTCCTGCCTTTGCCGCATGCTGTCGACGACCGGCGGCTACACCCACGTCGATATCGTGCTCGGCCAGCCCGACAGCGCCGGCGCCACCCAGAGTTGGACTTTCGTGCCCGCCGCCGTCTCGCTGCCCTTGCGCCACCAGGGCCGGCGCCTCGGCGCGCTGACCGTCGCCGCGGCGCAAAGCCAGGTGCCGCTCGCCGACGACGAACTCGACCTGCTCGCCACGCTGGCCGACGACCTCGCCTACGGCATCGAATCACTCGCCGCCGAGCGCGAGCGCGCCGCCGCCCAGGTGCAGGTCGACATGCTGTCGCGCGCCATCGAGCAAAGCCCCTTCGCCGTAGTCATCACCGACGCCGAAGGCCGCATCGAATACTGCAATCCCAGCCTGACGGCGATGACCGGCTACGCCGCCGCCGAAATCGTCGGGCAGTTGCCGTCGATCTGGAAGTCCGGCGAAACGCCGGCCGAGGTCTATCGCCAGCTTTGGGAGGCCGTCAACGAAGGCCGGCGCTGGCAGGGCGACATCCGCAACCGCCGCAAGGACGGCAGCATCTACTGGGAACGCCAGACCATCTCGCCGATCCGCGACGCCAACGGCCGCATCTCGCGTCTGATCGCCGTCAAGGAGGACACCACACAACTGCGCGAGATGGCGCAGGCGCTCTCGATCCGCGAGCAGGCGCTGGCCTCGTCCTCCAACGGCATCATGATCACCAAGAGCAGCGCCGACGACCACTCGATCATCTACGTCAACCCCGCCTTCGAGCGCATCACCGGCTATACCGTGGGCGAGGTGATCGGCCGCGAGGGGCGCTTCCTGGTGCGCGACGACCTCGCCCAGCCCGGCTTGAACGAGATCCGCGCCGCGCTGCACGAGAAGCGCGCCGCCCACGCCGTGCTGCGCAACTACCGCAAGGACGGCTCGCTGTTCTGGAACGAGCTGCACATCGCGCCGATCAGCGACCTCTCGCGTCCCGAGACCACGCATTTCGTCAGCGTCATCAACGACGTCAGCGAGCGCATCCACTACCAGCACGCCATCGAGCACCAGGCCACGCACGACAACCTCACCGGGCTCGCCAACCGCACGCTGCTGCATGACCGCATCGCCCAGTCGATCGCCTTCGCGCGCCGCTCCAACCGCGCGGTCGCCGTGATGCTGCTCGACCTCGACCACTTCAAGCACGTCAACGACGCCTTCGGCCACTCGGCCGGCGACGACCTGCTGAAGGAAGTCGCCAATCGCCTGCGCACCTGCGTGCGCGAGTCCGACACCGTCGCCCGCCTCGGCGGCGACGAGTTCGTCATCGTGTTGGCCGACCTGACGCAGGCCGACGACGTCGACGGCATCGCCGCCAAGATCACCGAGTCGCTGGCCGAACCCGTGCGCATCGGCGAACGCGAGGCCTACGTCGGCGCCAGCATCGGCATCTCGCTCTACCCGCGCGACGGCGAGCACGGCGAGACCCTGTTGCGCAACGCCGACATCGCTATGTACCGCGTCAAGGAGCACGGCCGCAACAGCGTGCGCCTGTTCTCGCCCGACATGGCGACCATGGCCGTCGAGCGCATCGACATGGAAGGCGCGCTGCGCCGCGCCATCGAACGCAAGGAACTGCTGCTCCACTACCAGCCGAAGATCGACCTCGCCACGCGCCGCATCATCGGCGCCGAAGCGCTGGTGCGCTGGCAGCACCCGCAGCTCGGCCTCGTCCATCCGAACGAATTCATCCCGCTGGCCGAGGACACCGGCCTCGTCGTGCCGCTCGGCGCCTGGGTCATGCAGGAGGCCATGCGCCAGTACGTCGCCTGGCGCGAGGCCGGCCTGCCGCCGCTGAAGCTGGCCATCAACCTGTCGGCGCGGCAATTCCGCCTGGAGAACCTGCCCGACCTGGTCGCCGCCGCGCTCGCCGAATCCGGTGCCGACCCGCAGGCCTTCGTCTTCGAACTCACCGAGAGCATGGTCATGCAGGATGCGGAGCGTGCCCTGACCGCCATGCATTCGATCAAGCAGTTGGGCATCTCGCTTTCGCTCGACGACTTCGGCACCGGCTACTCGAGCCTCTCCTACCTGCGGCGCTTCCCCATCGACGAGGTCAAGATCGACCGCTCCTTCGTCCGCGACCTGCACCACAATGCCGACGACGCCGCCATCGCCGCCGCCGTCGTCGCCCTGGCGCGCACCCTCGGCCTGCGCGTCGTCGCCGAAGGCGTGGAGCTGGAAGCACAGGTGCTGGTGCTGGAGAAACTCAACTGCGACCAGGTGCAGGGCTACTTCTTCGGTCGCCCGCTCGACGTCGCCGAATTCGAGGAACGCGTGCGCCGGGAGTCCGTGTGAAGGACATCGACTGGCGCGCCGTCGACCGCCGCGAACTGGCGGCCCTGCTCGGCAACTCGAAGCGCGTGTCGTCGCGCGCCGTCGGCGCCACCACCATCTACCGGCTCGAACACGACGGCCGCGAAATCCTTGCCATGGCCCTGCCCGACGGCCATGCGCTGATCGTCGAGCGCGCGCCGATGGCCAAGTGGCGGCGGCGCCTCGACGCCGAGAAAGCTACTCCAGCGTCTCGATGAGGTGGTTCTGGTTGGTGTAGATGCACAGGTCGCCGGCGATCGCCAACGACTTGGCGATGATTTCCGCCGGCCCCAGTTCCGTGTTCTCCAGCAAGGCCCGCGCCGCGGACTGCGCATATGGCCCGCCGCTGCCGATGGCGACGATGCCGAACTCCGGCTCCAGCACGTCGCCGTTGCCGGTGATGACCAGCGAATGAGCGCGATCCGCCACCGCCAGCATCGCCTCCAGCCGGCGCAGCATGCGGTCGGTGCGCCAGTCCTTCGCCAGTTCCACCGCCGCGCGCAACAGGTTGCCCTGGTGCTTTTCCAGCTTGGCCTCGAAGCGCTCGAACAGCGTGAAGGCATCCGCCGTGCCGCCGGCGAAGCCGGCGAGAATCTGGTCGTTGTAGAGGCGCCGTATCTTGCGCGCCGTCGCCTTGATGACGATGTTGCCGAGCGTCACCTGGCCGTCGCCGCCAAGCGCGACGATGTTGCCGCGCCGCACGGAGAGGATGGTGGTGCCGTGGTATTGCTCCATGTGGCTTCCTTTGTTGGTTTGTCGGGGCGAGCTTACCGCAGGTGCGACAAATCCTGGGGCGCCGTTGAAGGAGCCTTAATGTGCCGCCGGTGCCGCCGCCGGCACCTGAGCCGGCGCCTTGAAGCGATGCACCGCCATGCCGATCAGTCCCAGAGCCCAGACGATGACGGGGCCGGAGGGCAGGTCGAACAGCGTCGAGGCGACCAGCCCCAGAATGTAGCCGCCGGCGCCGGCGGCATAGGCGACGACCAGCCGGCGCGAGGCGTAGCCGCGGGTCGCCAGCGCCGGGACGATGAGGCTGGCGAAGACCAGGTAGACGCCGACCAACTGCACCGAGGCGGTGACGGCGCAAGCGAACAGGCCGTAGAAGCCGAAGCGCCCGATGCGCGCGCCGAAGCGGAACCACACCGCCAGGATGACAGCGGTGAGTACGGCGACCGGCAGCAACTGCGCGTAGCCGACCCAGAGGATCTGCCCGGCCAGCAGGTCCTGCAGGTGCTCGCCGCCGTGCGGGTTGTTCGCCACCAGGATCATGCCGCCGCTGGCGGCCAGCGCGAACAGTACGCCGATCAGCGCCTCCTGGATGTCGGGCCAGCGCTTCTCGGTCCAGGTCAGCAGCGCGGCGCCGGCGAGCGCCGCCGCCACGGCCGCCGCCTGCGCCACCCAGCCTTCCGGCTCGAAGCCCAGGCGGTCGGCCGCGATCACCCCGAGCGTGGCGATCTGGGCGATGGCCAGGTCGATGAAAACGATGCCGCGCGCCAGCACCTGCGTGCCCAGGGGGACGTGGGTGGCCAGCACCAGGAAGCCGGCGAGGAGCGCGGGGGCGAAAATCGAAAGGTTGAAGGCGTCGAGATTCGGGTTCATATGGCCCCCGCTGCCTACTTGAGCGCCGCCAGAAGTCGCTGCACGGTGTCCTCGTAGAGACCGAACAAATCCTTGGCGCCGTCCGAACCGCCGACCGTGAACGGCAGCACCACGACCGGAATCCTGGCGCGTTCCGACAGCCATTCCGATCCGCGCGGATCGTTATAGACCGAGCGCACCACGGCCTTTGCCGGCTGACTTTGCAATTGCGCCAGCACCTCGGAGAGATGCGCGGCGGTGGGCTCGACGCCGGGCTTGGGTTCGAGCGAGGCGATCTCCTTCAGGCCCAGCCAGTTCTCGAGATAGACGAAGGCCTTGTGATGGACGACGATGGCCATGCCCTTCAACGGTGCGGCCCGCTTCTCCCAGTCCTGAATCGCGGCAGCCCAGCGCGCGGCGAAGGCCTGGTAATTGCCCTGGTAGAA
>DAIEEM010000060.1 GCA_027325905.1 Rhodocyclaceae bacterium | reverse complement strand
GAGGACGACAAGCCCGTCGAACCGGCGGCGCAGGTCGGCCACACGATCGAGGGCGAAGTGAAGAAAGACAAGGTCTGAGGCGTGCCCGCCTCGTGGCCGAACGAGCGGGTGATGCCCGCTCATTTTTTTGTCGGCGCAGCGCCGCATCGCGGGGCGCCGGCACTGAAACAGCAACGGTGTTCCAACGCTAGCCATGTTTGACATCGCCTTTTCCGAACTCGTCGTCATCGCCCTGGTGGCGCTTATCGTCATCGGCCCCGAGCGCCTGCCCAAAGTGGCGCGCACCGCCGGCATCCTGCTCGGCCGTTTGCAGCGCTACGTTAACGACGTCAAGGCCGACATCAATCGCGAAATCCAGGTCGAAGAACTCAAGAAGATGCAGAACGACGTCGCTGCCCAGATGCGCAGCATGGAGCAGTCAGTGGCGGAGCAGATGAAGACGGTCGAGAGCGATCTCAACCAGTCGCTTGCGGCCGGCATCGAAGAAAAGGCCGCGGCAGTTCCCGCGGCGACTGGCGCGGCGCCGGCCACCGCAGCGCCGGCTGTCGACGTGTCTGCCGCCGCGGCGCCCGCTACCGCAGCGTCCGCCTCGACGTCGCCCGATAAGCCGCAAGCCTGATGACCGAAGTCCCCGAATCCTTCATCTCGCACCTGGTGGAATTGCGCGACCGGCTGATCCGCGCACTGGTCGCCGTCATCGTCGTCTTCCTCGCCATCGTGAACTGGGCGCGCGACATCTACACGCTGCTCGCCGCACCGATGCTGGCGTCGCTGCCTCAGGGCGGGCACATGATCGCCACCGACGTCGCCGGCGCCTTCATGGTGCCCATGAAAGTGACGCTGATGGTGGCCTTTCTCATCGCGTTGCCCTACGTGCGCTACCAGGTCTGGGCCTTCATCGCTCCCGGCCTTTATGCGCACGAGAAGAAGCTGGCGCTGCCGTTGGTCGTCGCCAGCGTCTTTCTCTTCTTTACCGGCATGACCTTCGCGTATTTCGTCGTCTTCCCGACGGTGTTCGGCTTCATCAACCGCTTCGCGCCCTCGGGGGTGGCGGTGATGACCGACATCGACAAATACCTGTCCTTCGTGCTGTCGACCTTCCTGGCCTTCGGCGTCACCTTCGAGGTGCCGGTGATCGTCATCGTGCTGGTGATGGTCGGCATCGTCAGCGTCGACAAGCTGAAGGAAGTCCGTCCCTACGTGATCGTCGGCGCCTTCGTCGTCGGCGCCATCTTCACGCCGCCCGACATGCTGTCGCAGTTCATGTTGGCGGTGCCGCTCTGGCTGCTGTACGAACTGGGAATCGTGCTCGCCAGGTTCGTCGTGGTGCGCGCGCGGACGGAGCCGGAGTCGGAGCAGGAAACCGTCGAATAGACCGCCGTCGCGGCTGTCAATCCGCCCGAAAAGTCGGTTTTGGCCGCTTGCCGATGATGCCGGCGAGTTCGATGTCCTTGCCGTTGCGGCGTATCTTGAACTTGGCGGGCTGGCCCGGCGTCAGCGCCGCAATCAGATCGAGCATGACCTGCGCGTCCTTGACCGGCTTGTCCGCCACCGCCAGCAGCACGTCGCCCGGCACGATGCCGGCCTTCTCGGCCGGACTGCCGCGCATGACCCCGGCGATCAGCGCCCCTTCCGTACCCGGCAGGCGGAAGGATTCCGCCAGTTCCGGCGAAATCTCCTGTACTTCGACGCCGATCCAGCCGCGCGTCACCGATCCGTTCTTGATGATCTGTTCCATGACGTTTTTCGCCAGCGACACCGGAATGGCGAAGCCGATGCCCATCGAGCCGCCGCTTTGCGAGTAGATCGCGGTATTGATGCCGACCAGCACGCCGGTGCTGTCGATCAGCGCGCCGCCGGAATTGCCCGGGTTGATGGCGGCGTCGGTCTGGATGAAATTCTCGAAGGTGTTGATGCCGAGATGGCTGCGGCCGAGCGCCGAGACGATGCCTGAGGTGACGGTCTGGCCGACGCCGAAAGGGTTGCCGATCGCCAGCACGACGTCGCCGACGCGCAGGGTGTCGTTCGACGCGAAGGTGATCGTCGGCAGCTTGGCATCGGGGTGAATCTTGAGGACGGCAAGGTCGGATTCGGGATCGGCGCCGACGATCCGGGCCTTGAACTTGCGCCCGTCGTTGTTGGAGACCTCGATCTCGTCGGCGCCGTCGACGACGTGGAAATTGGTCAGGATATAGCCGTCTGCCGAGACGACGACGCCGCTGCCGAGGCCGGATTGGCGCTGCGGCTGGTTGCCGTAGCGGTCGCCGAAGAAGTGGCGGAACAGCGGGTCGTTGAGGAAGGGATGGGGCGTCTTGACTTCCTGGCTGGTGTAGACGTACACGACCGCGGGCACGGCCTTCTTCGCCGCCTCGGCATAGGAGATGCCGCGGTGGACATCGGCGGTGGAGGCCGCTTCCTGGATCGTGACGACGCCGCCGGTGGCCGTCGAAATGGCGTGCCGGTCGAGCCATTCCGGCTTGAGCGTCTGGACGACGAACAGCACCGCGACGCTGACGGTGACGGCCTGGGCGAAAATGAACCAGAGACGCTTCATGACGCGCTTACATTATGATGAGAGTTCATGGGAGAGCCACACATGCACCGCGACGAATTGCGCACTTATCTCGATACGCTGCTGGAAGCCGCGCGCTTCCGCGATTATTGCCCAAACGGCCTGCAAGTGGAAGGGCGCGCGGCGGTGCGGCGCGTCGTCTGCGGCGTTTCCGCCAGCCAGGCCCTGGTCGACGCCGCGGCGATGCGCGGCGCCGATGCCCTCCTCGTCCATCACGGCTGGTTCTGGAAGTCCGAGGACGGCCGCGTCCTCGGCCATCGCAAGAAGCGCCTGGCGACGCTGCTGGCGCACGACATCAACCTGTTCGCCTACCACCTGCCGCTCGACGCCCACGCCGAACTGGGCAACAACGCGCAGTTGGCGAAGCGCTTGGGCTGGCGGATAGACG
>DAIEEM010000118.1 GCA_027325905.1 Rhodocyclaceae bacterium | reverse complement strand
CGCGAGTTCATGGGCTTGCGCCGCATCAAGGTCATGTGGCCGGCGCTGGTGATAGGGTGGCTGCTGGCCGTTCTGGCGCTGATTGCATTTGCATATTTGAGAGGATCGACGTGATGGACATGCGGACGACGGAAGTTCCTTACTACGAAGTTGCCGGCAACGAGATCGATATCTTCGAGCACGCCTGGAAGAACCGCCTGCCGGTGCTGATCAAGGGGCCGACGGGCGTCGGCAAGACGCGCTTCGTCGCGCACATGGCGGCGCGCCTGGGCCTGCCGCTATTCACCGTCGCCTGCCACGACGACCTCACCGCCGCCGACCTCGTCGGCCGTCACCTGATCGGCGACGGCGAAACGTATTGGTCCGACGGTCCGCTGACGCGCGCCGTGCGCGAAGGCGGCATCTGCTATTTGGACGAGGTGGTCGAGGCGCGCAAGGACACCACGGTCGTCATCCACCCGCTCGCCGACCACCGCCGTTCCCTGCCCATCGACCGCACCGGCGAAGTGCTGGCGGCGCCGCCGACCTTCATGCTGGTGGTGTCCTACAATCCCGGCTACCAGAATTTCCTCAAGGGCATGAAGCCGTCGACGCGCCAGCGCTTCGTCAGCCTGCGCTTCGACTTCCCGCCGGCCGAACGCGAAGAGGCCATCCTCATAGGCGAGACCGCCTGCGACGCCATGACGGCCAAGCGCCTCGTCTCCATCGGCCACGCCCTGCGCGCGCTGAAGGACGTCGATCTCGAAGAAGTGGCGAGCACACGCCTGCTCGTTTATGCCGCCATGCTGATCCGCGACGGCCTCGATCCCGTCGAAGCCTGCCGCGCCGCGCTGGTGGAGAGCCTGACCGACGACGCCGAAGTCGCGGCGGCACTGATGGAGGTGGTTCTTGCCACCTTCGGCAGATAGCGCGCCTGCCGGGCAGGGGCTGGCCGTCGCCGCCGAGGCGTTGTTCCTCGCCAACCTGCTGGCGGCGCCGGGACTGGCCTTCCTCGCCATCGCCTGGCTGCGCCGGCGCCACCGCGATGCCGCGCCGCTCGCCCGCTGCCACCTCGACCAGGCCTTCTTCGTCAGCCTCTGGGGCGGCCTCCTGCTGGTCGCCGCCAGCGGCGCCGTGCTGGCGCTGGGCGGGCTGGCGTGGCGCTGGACCTGGGTCATCGTCATCCTCTACTTCACCACCATCCATTCGACGCTGATTCTCTTTGGTGCCGTCGGCCTCGCCAAGGCCATGGCCGGCAAACCCTTCGTCTATCCGCTGATCGGACCGCGCCGTGACGGGTAGCGCGCGCGTGATTCCGCTCAAGCCGTGGTCGGTCCAGGCAGCGCCGGGAACGGCGGGCGCAGTGCAGCGCCGGCGGCTGGCCTGGCAAATCGGCTTCTTCGTTCTCTTCGTCATGGCGCCGGTGTTCGACCTGCTGCGCTACGACCTCGTCGCCGGACATGCCGTCGTTCTCGGCCACGACTGGCGCCTGGGGCTCGACGACTTCTTCGCCGGCCGCATCGACGCGACCCAGGCCGGCGTGAACATCCTGCTGCGCCTGTTCCTGCCCATCGCCGCCGGCGCCGGCGTCTTCATCGCCGTCGCCTGGCGTTGGGGGCGGCTCTATTGCGGCTGGCTGTGCCCGCACTTCTCAGTCGTCGAGACCATCAACCGGCTGATGCGCCACGCCTCCGGCAAGCCGAGTCTCTGGGAGAAAAAGCCGCTGCCGGCGAAGAATCCCGACGGCAGCGCCTTTGCCGTCGACGCGCGCTGGTGGCTGGTGACGGTGCCGCTCGCCGTCGCCTTCGCCTTCCTCTGGGCCGTCGTGCTGCTCACCTACCTGCTGCCGCCGGCGGAGGTGTATGGCAACCTGTGGCATCTTGCATTGACGCGCAATCAAGCCATCTTCCTGGCCGCCGGTACGGCGGTATTGTCGATCGAATTCCTCTTCGCCCGCCACTTGTTCTGCCGCTTCGGCTGCGCCGTCGGCCTGTTCCAGAGCCTGGCCTGGATGAGCAACCGCGACGCCATGGTGATCGGCTTCCGGCGCGAGCGCGCGGCCGATTGCAGCAGTTGCTACGAGGCGGGCAGCATGGGGGCCGCCGCC
>DAIEEM010000027.1 GCA_027325905.1 Rhodocyclaceae bacterium | reverse complement strand
GAGGCGTTGTCGGGGCTGGCAGGCGTCGATGGCATCGCCATACGCCAGGCGGATATCGAAGGCGGCCCGTGGCCCTACTATGGCCAGGCCTTCGACGGCATCGTCGTGACGAATTACCTGTTCCGGCCGCTGTTGCCCAAGCTGATGAACGCCTTGGCCGAAGGTGGCGTGCTGATCTACGAGACCTTCATGGTCGGCAACGAACGCTTCGGCAAGCCCACCGATCCGGCCCATCTGCTGCGCGTCGGCGAATTGCCCGATCTACTGGGCAAGCGCTTCACGGTCGTGGCGTTCGAGCAAGGCGAAGTGAGCCAGCCGCGTCCGGCGGCGGTGCAGCGCATCTGCGTGCGCCGCGGCAGCCGCTTCACGCTGCCAGAATCCTTCTAGCGAGGCTGTCGATGCCCGCCGGCGAAAGATCGTCGGTGGCATAGGCGCCGGCTTCGACGTAGCCGGCGAAGTTCTTCGCCTGCGAGCGCTGGTAGTGTGCGTCGTAATGCCGCTCCAGGAGTTCGGCGACGAGGCCGCGGAAGTCGCCGGCCGCGACTTGCGCCAGCCAGCGCTCTACGGTTTCGTTGCCCTGCAGGCTGCGCAGCAGCTCGAGTTTCGCCGCGAGGCGCGACGGATCGGCGAGCAGATAGGCGTAGTCGCGCAGCAGGAACTAGACGCGGGCCGGCCGCGTGGCCTCGATGCGCAGGCACGGCGCGGCGCGTAGCGCCGCGATCATGACGTTGGGCAGGTAAACGGAACCGATGCGGCGGCTCTCGGCTTCGGCGAATACGGGGCGCTCGGCGTCGAAGCCGGCGAGCGCGGCACGCAGGCGCGATTCGAAGGCCTTTTGCGACGGCTGCGGGGCGTCGGGCAAGTCGCCGAGCACCGAGCCTTTGTGGGCGGCGAGTTCCTCAAGGTGGAGCACTTGCGCGCCGTGGGTGGCCAGCGCTTCGAGAATGCGGCTCTTGGCGCTGCCGGTGGCGCCCGAGACGATGCGCAAGCGCAAGCGCCCGGGCAGGACTTCCAGTTCGTCGATGACCTGCCGCCGCCACGATTTGTAGCCGCCGTCGAGGCGATGCGCGTTCCAGCCGACCTCGCGCAGGATGTGGCTGAAGGCGCCGCTGCGCTGGCCGCCGCGCCAGCAATAGACGAGCGGGCGCCAGTCCTTGGGTTTGTCGAGGAAGTGCGCTTCGATGTGGGCGGCGACGTTGCGGGCGACCAGCACGGCGCCGACCTTCTTCGCCGCGAACGGCGACGCCTGCTTGTAGAGCATGCCGACGCGCGCCCGCTCTTCGTTCGACAGCACCGGACAGGACCGCGCGCCGGGCACGTGGTCGTCGGCGTATTCGGCGGGCGAGCGCGCGTCGATGATGTCGTCGAACTCCGCCAGTTGTGCTACCGTTGCCAGCCCTTTGGGAAGTCGCTCAGACATTGCACCGATGGAAAAAATTCGCTTGACCCAATTCTCTCACGGCGGCGGCTGCGGCTGCAAAATCGCGCCCGCCGTGCTTTCGCGCATCATCGCCGAGTCGGGGCTCAAGAGCATGCCGGCGGACTTGCTCGTCGGCGTCGAGACTGCCGACGACGCCACCGTCTATCGGCTCAACGCCGAGCAGGCGATCGTCGCCACCACCGACTTCTTCACGCCCATCGTCGACGATCCGCGCGATTTCGGCCGCATCGCGGCGGCCAACGCGCTCTCCGACGTCTACGCCATGGGCGGCAAGCCGATCTTCGCGCTGGCCATCGTCGGCATGCCGCTCGACAAGCTGCCCGAGAGCGTGATCCGCGACATCCTCGCCGGCGGCGAGTCGATCTGCGCGCAGGCCGGCATTCCCATCGCCGGCGGCCATTCGATCGACTTGCTGGAGCCCGTGTACGGGCTGGTCGGCCTCGGCGTCGTTGCGCCCTGGCGCCTCAAGCGCAACAGCGGCGCGCGCGCCGGCGACGTGCTGATCCTGGGCAAGCCGCTCGGCATCGGCATTCTCTCGGCGGCCCTGAAGAAGGGCCTCTTGAGCGCGGCCGGCTACGACGAGATGCTGCGCTGGACCACCAAGCTCAACGTCACCGGGCCGGCGCTGGCGGCGATCGACGGCGTGCATGCCATGACCGACGTCACCGGTTTCGGCCTGGCCGGCCATCTGCTCGAAATTTGCCGCGGCTCGCGCCTGGCGGCCACCATCGAGTTCGACGCGCTGCCCTTGATCGCGGAGGCCGCCCTGCACCTGCGCGCCGGCATCGCGACCGGCGCGTCGGCGCGCAACTGGGCCAGCTACGGCGCAGAGGCCACCGTCGGCGGCGACGAGTGGCGGCAGAAGATGGTCACCGATCCGCAGACCAGCGGCGGCCTGCTGGTCGCCTGCGCGCCCGATGCTGCCGACGCCGTGCTGGCGGCCTTCCGCGGCGACGGTTTCGAGAGCGCGGCGGTGATCGGGCGCTTCGCGGCCGGCGCGTCGCACGTCACGGTTATTTGAGCAAGGGGCGCAGCGCCTGCCAAACGTGGTCGAGGATTTTCGGCTCGGCGGCGGCGACCGGATGCAGGCCGTCGGCCTGGAAGGCGGCGGCGTCCAGGGCGATGGGTTCGAGCAGGAAGGGCAGCAGCGCGGTCTGCCGCTGCCGCGCGGCGTCGCGGTAGGCCGCTGCGAAGCGGGCGTTATAGTCCGCGCCGTAGTTGGGCGGCAGCCTGATGCCGACGAGCAGCACGCGGGCGCGGCGCGCCTGGGCGGCGCGGATCATCGCCAGCAGGTTGGCACGCATCTCGGCGACGGGCAGGCCGCGCAGACCGTCGTTGGCGCCGAGTTCGATGACGACGACGGCCGGTTTGAAGCGATCGAGCGCGGCGGGCAGGCGGCTTAAGCCGCCTGCGGTGGTTTCGCCGCTGATGCTGGCGTTGACGACGGCGTAGGGCAGCTTCTCGGCTTCCAGGCGTTTGGCGAGCAGCGTCGGCCAGCTTTGCTCGAGGCCGATGCCGTAGCCGGCGGAGAGGCTGTCGCCGAGGATCAACACGGTGCCGGCGGCGAAGGCGGCCGGCGCGAACAGGACGAGCAGGAGGAAGAGACGCGACATGACGGCGGCGATCGAAGTGGTCGGCTTGGGCAAGGAAGTGGCGAGCGGCGACGGCATGCTGGCGATTCTGCACGAGATTTCGTTCGCGGTCGCGGCGGGCGAGGCCGTCGCCATCGTCGGCGCCTCGGGCTCGGGCAAGTCGACGCTGCTGGGCCTGCTGGCCGGACTCGACTTGCCGACCGCCGGCACAGTGCGGCTGGCGGGCCAGGATCTCGCCGCCCTCGACGAAGATGCACGCGCGGCGCTGCGCGGCCGGTTGCTGGGGTTCGTCTTCCAGTCCTTCCACCTGCTGCCGGCGCTGACGGCGCTGGAGAACGCCATGCTGCCGCTCGAACTGCTCGGCCTGCCGCAGGCGCGGACGACGGCGCAGGCAATGTTGGCGCGCGTCGGGTTGGCAGCGCGCCTCGGCCATTATCCGAAGCACCTCTCGGGCGGCGAGCAGCAGCGCGTCGCGCTGGCCCGCGCCTTCGCCGTCAAGCCCAAGCTGCTGCTGGCCGACGAGCCGACCGGCAACCTCGACGCCGCCACCGGCGAGCAGGTCATCGACCTGATGTTCGAGATGAACCGCGAGGCCGGCACGACGCTGATGCTCGTCACCCACGACGAGGCGCTGGCGCGGCGCTGCGGGCGGGTGCTACGGCTTGTCGGCGGACGGCTGGCCTGAAAAAGACGCCTTCTTCGCCATGCTCAGCCCAGCGCCTGATTCAAATCGGCGATCAGGTCTTCGGCATCCTCCAGGCCGACGGACAAGCGCAGCATCGCATCGGAAATGCCGCGCCGCGCGCGTTCTTCGGGCGGGAGGCCGTGGTGGGTCGTGGTGCAGGGCTGCGTCACCAGGCTCTCGGCGCCGCCGAGACTGGGCGCCAACGCAAAGAGCTTGAGCCGGTCGGCGACGCGCGTGGCCGCCTCGCCGCCGCCCCGGACTTCGATGGTCAGCATGCCGCCGAAACCGCTCATCTGTTTCTTCGCCAGGGCGTGTCCCGGGAAGCCGGACAATCCGGGATAGAGCACCTGCGCCACGCGCGCGTGGCGCGCCATCGCCGCGGCGACCGCCTGGGCCGTGGCATTTTGCCGCTGTACCCGCACCGGCAGGGTACGGATGCTGCGGGCGAGCAATGCCGCGATTTCCGGCGCGATGGTCGTGCCGAGGTTCTTGCGCCAGTTCCATACCGGGGCCAGCAGTTCCTTCGCGCCCATCATCGCGCCGGCGGTCAGGTCCGAGTGGCCGCCCAGATACTTCGTACAGGAATGAACGACGAGGTCCGCGCCCAGCGCCAGTGGCTGCTGATTGACGGGGGATGCGAACGTATTGTCGACTGCCACCAGCGCGCCATGCGCATGGGCCAAGCTGGCGATGGCATGGATATCGAAGATTTCCAGCGTTGGATTGGTCGGCGTCTCGAAAAATACCAGGCCAACGCCCGCGGACACCACTTCGTCGAGACGGCCTATATCGTTACCGAGCAGCAGATGCGTGGGGATGCCCAGCAGCGGCAACTGGGCGGCGAGCAGTTCCAGCGTGCCGCCGTAGGCGTCGCCGATGCAGACGATGCCCTTGCGCCCGTGCGTGAGGAACAGCGCCGTCTCGGCGGCCATGCCGGAGCAGAAGGCCCAGGCGGCCCCGGCGCCTTCGAGCGCGGCGAGCTTGGCTTCCAGGCTGGCGATGGTCGGGTTGAGGCCGTAGCGCGTGTAGAGGCTGCCGGGCTTTCTGCCGTCTACCACGTCGAGCAGGTCGGCGGTGGACGGGAACTTGAACGTCGTCGTATTGTAGAGCGGCGTATTGGGCGAACCATGCGCATCGTCAATTTCGCCGGCGTGGACGCAACGGGTGGCAAGTCCTTCGGACATAGTGTTCTCCTCCATTTGAGAAATCTCTTGCGATCGGCGCCTGTCAGATTCCGCGTCTCGCCGCTGGGGCCGTGGCATACGCAGTTGTCGTCGGTGCCAGCAGGGCGCCGTCGCGATAAACGCGAAGCTCGCCCGGCGCGAAGGGCTGCCAGGCGTCGCCGCTCAGCGCTTCGGTGGCGATGATCGCCCTCCTCCCCTGCCGGTCGGTGCGCTCCAGATGGTGCAGCCGATCGTGGCCGTAGGCGATGAGGATGCGACCGTCCGAGAGCAGGAAATTGAATTTTCCGAGGGTGGAAATCTTTTCCGACAACTTCGCCAGGCGAGCGATCCAGTTCGAGCGGTCGCCGCCGCCGTAGCTGTCGGCGATCGCCGTCAGCAAATGGCAGAAAGCATATTCGGAATCGGTGTCTCCCTGCGGCTGGCACAGCGCACCGGCAGGCTGCCAGGAGATCACTTCCGGTACCAGGCCGTTGTGAGCGAAGACCCATTCCCGGTTGCAGCAGGCATGGGCGAAGGGATGGGTGTTGAGCATGCCCGGTACGGGCGGAATCCGCGCTTTGCGTACATGGGCGATGGCGAGCTTCGTGCGCAGGGTCGACGCCAACTGCGCGAAGCGCGTACTGGCGTAGCCTGGCTCGGGCGACTTGACGAGTGCCACGCCGGCAGCGCCCCATGACGCCACGCCCCAGCCGTCCGGGTTGTCGCCGGTGCCGCCGCCGCGGGCGCGGAACGGCGAGAGCCAGTCGGCGAGTTCCTGTTCGCTGTTACCGCTGTAGCCAAACAATTCGCACATTCTGTATTTTGACGCGTTTACGCAACGGAATCCCGACGACAGATCGGAGCGCCTCCGTCGACCGCCCTAAAGCGCGACGCCTGGAGGATGGCTTCCGCGAATGGAAAGCGGCCAGCCTGCCGTTGGAGGTTTGAGGTGGCCGAGCGGGGTTTCGGCATCGGCGCGCTGAGGCAGTTTCAACGCGCTAGCGCCGCGCGCACCGCGCGCACGCCGCTCCTGACCGCGCCTTCGATGGTCGCCGGGTAATCGCCGGCGACGTAATCGCCGGCCAGGTACATGCCGGGTAGCGCGGTCGCCGTGCCCGGGCGCGTCATGCCCGGCGTGCAGGCGAAGGTGGCGCGCTTCTCGACGATCACGCGCGTCCATGACGCTGCCGGCAACTGCGGCACGACGCGAGCGATTTCGCCGTGGATGCGTTGCGCCAGCGCGTCGTGGCCGAGGTCTTCATGGCGTCCGTGCGCGCTGATGACGGCGGCGATGAGACCGGGCTGGCCGCACAGGCTGCCGCGGTCGAACAGCCATTGCGCGTAGCCCTCGGCGACGCCGATCATCGGAAAGGGCAGGCGCACCTCGGCGGGATAAGCGAGATAGGCGGTGACGATGGGTTCCCAGACGAAGGCGCCGACAATGGCTTCCGGCGGCGCCAGTTCCGGCAGTTCGGCGATCAGCCTGGACAGGTGGTAGGGCGCGACGGCAAGGATGACTTGGTCGTATGGGGCGCTGCCGGCGTGAACAACGTAGCGGCCGTCGTGGCGGCGCACGGCGTCGATGCGCGTGGCGCGATGCACGCGGCCGCCGTGCGCGGCCAGCCAGGCAGCGGCGGGTTCGGGGAACAGGCGCGAAAAGTCAGTCGTCGGTAGCAGCAGGTCGCTCGCCGCGCGGTCGGCGGCGAGACT
>DAIEEM010000014.1 GCA_027325905.1 Rhodocyclaceae bacterium | reverse complement strand
GGCCATCAGAAGCGCGTCGCCCAACTCGCTGCGGCGATGGCACGCGCCATGGAACTGCCGGAGGATCGCATCACCGGCGTGTTACGCGGGGCCGAGATCCACGACATCGGCAAGATCTATATTCCATCGGAAATCCTCAGCCGTCCGGGCCGGCTGTCGGCGGCCGAGTTCAGCCTCATCAAAATCCATCCGCAGGTCGGCTACGACATCGTCAAGGAGATCGATTTCCCCTGGCCGGTGGCGGCGATGATCCTGCAGCACCATGAACGCCTCGACGGTAGCGGCTACCCGCACGGCCTGCGCGGCAGCGAGCAGATCATCCTCGAAGCTAAGATTCTCGCGGTCGCCGACGTCGTCGATGCCATGGTGTCCCATCGCCCCTATCGCGACGCCCTCGGCGTCGACGCTGCGCTGGAGGAAATCGAGCGCCACCGCGGCCTACTCTACGACGCGGCGGTGGCCGACGTCTGTCTGCATCTGTTCCGCGAAAAGGGCTTCGCCTTCGTCTGACGGGCGCCGGATGCCTATGCTTTGGCCGCCGGATCCTGGCGGTAGAAGCCTTGCAGTTGGCGATACACCTGCGGGTATTCGTCGCGCAGTAGCGTCGGCGTTTCGAAGAAGGCCTCGGACATGACAGCGAAGAATTCGGCTGGATGCTCGGCGGCGTAGGGGTCCAGGTGCGTGCGCTCGCCGCGGTCGACGCGGCGGCAGAAATCCTCGTAGGCGGGCTCGAAGGCGGCGCTCCAATCGCGCCGCGACATGCCTTCGTGCAGGGCCGGCAGGCCGTCGACTTCGCCGTTGCTCATGTCGAGCTTGTGGGCGAATTCGTGGATGACGACGTTGATGCCTGCGTGCGCCGCCGCGGCGCCGAACCAGGAGACGAGCACCGGCCCGCCCTGCCAGGCTTCGCCGAGCGCCTCGTCGTCGTATTCGTGCACGACGCCGGCTGCGTCGAGAGTTTGGCGCGGGATGACGAAGTTGCCAGGGTAGACGACGACGCCTACCCAGCCGCGATACCAGTCGAGGCCGAGCCTGAGCACCGGCAGGCAGGCCTGGAGCGCGATGGCGAGTTGTATGTCGGCCGTCAGCACGAGGCCGCGGGCGCCGCTCCATTCCTTGGCGGCGACGAATTCGCGCGCCAGTTCGCGCAGTCGTTGGCGTTCGTCCGGCCCGAGGCGGTCTAGGAGCGGCAGCCCGGCTTCGACGCGCCGCCACTGCTCCGCGTCGATGCGCATCCTGTCGAGTCGGCGCTTGCGGCGCCAGTCGCCGATGAATCCCATCATCGCGTCCGGCGCGTGTTGAGCCAGATGCCGGTAAAGATGAGGACGATGCCGGTGAAATGGTACGGCGCCGGCCGTTCGTCGAGGAACATCATCGACAGCACGATGCCGAAGGCCGGCATCAGGTGCAGGAAGAGTCCGGCACGCGCCGGGCTGGTTTCGGCGACGGCACGGTTCCAGAAGACGTAGCCGAGGAAGGCCGGAAAGACGCCGGTGTAGGCGATGCCGGCGAGCGCTGCCGGCGTCGGCACGATGACGCGGCCGGCGGTGATCTCCCAGGCGTATGCCGGCGCCAGGGCGACGAGGCCGACGAC
>DAIEEM010000357.1 GCA_027325905.1 Rhodocyclaceae bacterium | reverse complement strand
ACGGAAAGAACCCTCCCACGATGGGCACGAAGAGCACCCCTCCGCCGACCCCGGCCGGCACCGCGACGATGCCGAGGAAGAAGCAGACGACGAATAGCGACAGCGGCCAGCCCCACCAGGGCATGGCGCTGGCTGCGCCGTCGGCTGCGAAGGCCGGGGCGCTTGCGCAGATCGCCAGCAACAGCAGCGAAAGGAGTGCCCGTCGAAGGTTTGCGGCTGATATCGTCATTTACTTACGTGCCGGTTGAAGGCCTGAGGCGACGCAACCGAGATCGATGCTGTGAAAGTCCGGAAGCATCGGGTGGCAGGCGAGGCATTGGCGTCCGTGGTCAAAGACGCCGCATACGTCGTACCTCATGCGAGGCGATAGCATCGGCACCGATGAAAACAAACGAAATATTAACATATAATTTACTTCCGTTTTACACTGGAGCCTTTGAATCTATCCCGGCTTCATCGTCGTCGCCATGCTTCATATCGGCGATGTCATTCACAATCAACATGTTAGTTATGGAGATGACCTGATGCAACGCACCTTGATCGCGCTGGCCGTTTGCGGCCTGCTTTCCGCTTGTTCCTCAACGCCCGAGAAAACCGCCGAGGCACCGGCACCCAAGGCCGTTACCAGCCCGGCTGCCACTGTCGCCAGTCCGGCTGCGAGTGTCGAAACCGAGGCGCAAAAGATCGATCGCATCGTCAAGGCTCTTGCCAGCAAGAGCATCTATTTCGACTACGACAACTACGTCGTCAAGCCGGAATATCAGGATGCGCTCAAGCAGGACTTCGCGTTGCTGAATTCCGCGCCTTCGCTGTCGATCCGCCTGGAAGGCAATGCCGACGAGCGCGGCAGCACTGAATACAATCTCGCGCTTGGCCAGAAGCGGGCGGAGGCCGTGCGGCGCGCCTTGACGTTGCTCGGCGTGCCCGAAGCCAGGCTTGAGGCGATCAGCTACGGCAAGGAAAAATTGCGCGCCACTTGCCACGAGGAGAAGTGCTGGGCCGAAGACCGGCGCGTCGACTTGGCGGCCAAGCAGCCCAACGACAGCAAGTAGGCCGACTCTCGCCGGATGAGACTGCCTGTCGATCGCGGAAGGCTTGCGTCGGCGCGACGTGTCGCCGCCGGAATATGGCTGGCGACGGCGGCGTTGGTTGGCGTCGCCCAGACGATGACGCCGGAGCAGGCCGACATGCTGGTTGACGCTGCGGAACGCGGCAGTTCAGAGGCGCAGTTGATGTTGGGACAGGCGTACCTGCGGGGCGACCGCGGCTTGACGCAGGATCCGGCCATTGCCGCCCACTGGCTGGAAAATGCCGCCCTGCAGGGGAACGCCCGTGCCGAGAACGAACTGGGCGATCTCTACGACCGTGGCGATGGCGTGCCGAAGAGCCGGCGCCTGGCCGAAGACTGGTGGGAGAAGGCCGCCCTGCGCGGCAACGTGCGCGCCCAGTGCAAGCTGGGCAAGCGGTTGCTCGCCGACAAGGCCGACGGCGGCGATCCCGAAAGAGGCCGCTACTGGCTCCAACGCGCTGCGACCGAGGGCAGCGCGGACGCCCAGTTCCAACTGGGGCGGATGTACCGGGAAGGCCTATGGGTGGCGCCGGATCCGGTCATGGCCCAGTCGCTGCTGGAGCGCTCTGCCTTGCAAGGCTATGGCGAAGCGATCGACTTCCTGCGCACGATCGAGAGCGTCGGCTACTCGATGGAGGAGTGGTACCACCAGCGCCAGCCAGCGTTGCGCAAGCTGGCCGAGGACGGCGACGCCGAGGCCCAATACCAGCTCGGCTCGCGTTTGGAACGCGGCGCGTTCGACAGCGTCAAGGACGTTCCGCAGGCGATCGACTGGTACCGCCGGGCGGCGGCGCAAGGCCACCCGCTGGCGACGGCGAGCCTTGCCCGAATCTATGAGCATGGCGCCATCGGTGTGCCGGCTGATCCCGCGCTGGCCCGTGCCTGGGCGCAAACGGCCGACGCCGGCAGCCGCTGAGCCGCGCGGCAGCGGCTGCTAATTCCGGAGTAGCTCCAGCAGTGCCGCGCCATAGCGCTCCGCCTTGGCCTGGCCGATCCCGGCGACTTCGAGCAACTCGGCGCCGGTCTGCGGCCGGCGTGCCGCGAGTTCGTGCAGGCTGCGGTCGTGCAGGATGACGTAGG
>DAIEEM010000347.1 GCA_027325905.1 Rhodocyclaceae bacterium | reverse complement strand
CGGCCGCTGCGGCCGGCCACGGCGCGGGCGCAGCGCCGCGCCGACGCCGAGCGCCAATTGCGCGCCTTCGGCCGCGCTTCGGCCTGCTGCGTTTCCATCCTGCGCGCGCCCGGCATCTACGCCGCCGACCGCCTGCCGCTGGATCGCATCGCGCGGCACGACCCGGTGCTGCGCGCGGACGAGGACGTCTACACCAACCACATCCACGCCGAAGACCTCGGCCGCGCCTGCCTCGCGGCGCTGCACCGCGGCCGGCCCAACCGCGTCTATCACGCCAGCGACGATGCGGCCGCGCCCATGGGCGACTGGTTCGACAAGCTCGCCGACGCCTACGGGTTGCCGCGGCCGCCGCGCGTGACGCGCGCCGAAGCCGAACGGCGCCTGCCCGCCGTGACGCTGACGTTCATGAGCGAGTCGCGCCGGCTCGACAACGAGCGCCTGAAGAACGAATTGAAACTGACGCTGCGCTATCCGACCATCGATGCCGGCATCGCTGCCGCACTGGAGAATTAACAACATGCTTTGGCTCAAGTCCTTCCATATCTTCTTCGTCGTCAGCTGGTTCGCCGGCCTCTTCTACCTGCCGCGCATCTTCGTCAACCTGGCGATGGTGCCGGCCGACAGCGCCGCCGAGCGCGAACGCCTGCTGCTGATGGCGCGGAAGCTCTACAAGTTCGTCACGCCCATCGGCCTGCTGGCCGTGGCCTGCGGCCTCTGGCTGTGGTTCGGCTACGGCTTTTCCGGCGGCTGGCTGCACGCCAAGACCGGGCTGGTGCTGCTGCTGCTCGGCTACAATTTTTACTGCGGGCGCCTGCTCAATGACTTCGCCGCCGGCCGCAATGCGCGCTCCGACGTCTGGTACCGCTTCTTCAACGAACTGCCGGTGTTCCTGCTGCTGGCGATCGTCACCCTCGCCGTGGTGAAGCCGTTCTGATGGAAAATTTCTTCGCTCCCTGCCCGCGCGGGCTCGAAGGCCTGCTGGCCGAGGAACTGACGGCGGCGGGCGGGCAGGACGTCCGCGCCGTGCCCGGCGGCGTTTCCTTCCGCGGCACCTGGGAAGCCTGCTATCGCGCCAACCTCGAATCGCGCATCGCCACGCGCGTGCTCTGGAAGCTGGCGCAGGGCGCCTACGGCAGCGAGGAAGACATCTATCGCCTGGCGCTGGCGCAGGATTGGCCGCAGCGCTTCGACGTCGACAACACGCTGCGCGTCTATGTCACCGCCCAGCGTTCGCCGCTGAAGAGCCTGGAGTTCGTCGCGCTGCGCGTCAAGGACGCCGTCTGCGACCGCTTCCGCGACGCCTGCGCGCGCCGGCCGAGCGTCGACACACGCAATCCCGACGTGCGCGTGCATCTTTTCCTCACCGCCAACTCCGCGACGCTCTATCTCGACACCTCGGGTGAGCCGCTCTACCTGCGCGGCCACAAGATCGCCAAGATCGAAGCGCCGCTGAAGGAAAACCTCGCCGCCGGCATATTGCGCCTGGCGGGCTGGACTCCCGGCACGCCGCTGCTCGACCCGATGTGCGGCAGCGGCACTTTCCTGATCGAGGCGGCGCAGATGAGCCTCGCCGACGCGCCGGGCCTGGGCCGCGACGCCGGCGAGTTCGGCCTCGAGCGGCTGGCGAATTTCGACGCCGCGTTGTGGCGGCGCCTGCGCACCGAGGCGGCGCAACGGCGCCTGGAGGCCGGCCCGCTGCCGATCTGGGGCTCCGACCTCGCCGCCGACGCCGTCGCGCGCGCGACGCAGAACCTCGCCCACGCCGGCCTCGACGACCTGGTGACGGTGGAGCGGGCCGATCTGCTCGAACGCCTGCCGCCGGCGCCGGAGGGCATCCTGATCGCCAACCCGCCCTATGGCGAACGCCTCGGCGAGGCTGCGGAACTCGCGGCCTTCTACCCCAAGCTCGGCGATGCGCTGAAGAAGCGTTTTCCCGGCTGGCGCTGCTATTTCCTTTCCGCCGATCCGCAATTGCCGAAGCTGATCGGCCTCAAACCCTCGAAGAAGACGCCGCTGTTCAACGGCCCGCTCGAATGCCGGCTCTACGAATTCGTCGTCGTCGCCGGCAGCCACCGGCGCGAGCGATGACGGCGCCCGCTGCGCGCATCGCGTCTATAATCGGCCCATGCCCGTTATCTCGCTGATTCCGGCCATCATCAGCACCATCATCCAAGGTGCTGCCGACCAGGCGCCCCTTCCCTCGCCCGCCCAGTCTTCCGGGCCGGTGGTGGGTGTGGCGCGCACGCTTCCGGCGGACTCGCAGCGCGGAATCATGGGCTGGTCTGCGGTCGGGTCGGTGCAGATCGACGGCCAGGTGTTGCCGCTGTCGCCGGCGGCGCAGATTCGCAACGAGCAGAACCTCATCGTGATGCCCGCGTCGGTCCAGCAGCCCATGCCGGTGCGCTACCTAGTCGACGCCATGGGCTTCGTTTCGCGCGTCTGGATCCTGACCCCCGCCGAACTGGCCGCCTCCCGTTGATGACCAAGAAAGTGTTCATCCGTACCTTCGGGTGCCAGATGAACGAATACGATTCCGCCAAGATGGCCGACGTGCTCGCCGCCGCCGGCGACACGGTCGAGACCGACAGCCCGGAAGATGCCGACATCATTATTTTCAACACTTGCTCGGTGCGCGAGAAGGCGCAGGAGAAAGTGTTCCACGACCTCGGCCGCGTGCGGCAGCTCAAGCAGAAGAAGCCGAACCTGGTGATCGGCGTCGGCGGCTGCGTGGCGAGCCAGGAAGGCGCCGCCATCGTCGCGCGCGCGCCCTACGTCGACATCGTCTTCGGCCCGCAGACGCTGCATCGCTTGCCGCAACTGATCGCCGCGCGCCGCGCCAGCGGCCGTGCCCAGGTCGACGTCTCCTTCCCCGAGATCGAGAAGTTCGACGCGCTGCCGCCGGCCAAGGTCGACGGCGTCTCGGCTTTCGTCTCCGTCATGGAGGGTTGCTCGAAGTTCTGCACCTACTGTATCGTGCCGTTCACGCGCGGCGAGGAAATATCGCGCCCGGTCGCGGACGTGCTGGCGGAGGTCGCCGACCTCGCCGCCCAGGGCGTGAAGGAGGTCACGCTGCTGGGGCAGAACGTGAATGCGTATCGCGGCAGGCTCGGCGCCACGGCGGACGCGGAGGATGCGGCGGACCTCGCCTTCCTCATCGAGGCCATCGCCGACATGCCCGGCATCGAGCGCATCCGCTACACGACTTCGCATCCGCGCGAGATGACGCCGCGCATGTTCGACGTCTACGCCAAGGTGGGGAAGTTGGTTTCGCACTTGCACCTGCCGGTGCAGGCCGGCGCCGACCGCGTGCTGGCGGCCATGAAGCGCGGCTACACGGCGCTCGAGTACAAGTCGATCGTCAGGAAGCTGCGCGCGGCGCGCCCGGACATCTCGCTGTCCACGGATTTCATCGTCGGTTTTCCCGGCGAGACCGACGCCGATTTCGAGAAGACCATGAAACTCATCGACGAGGTCGGCTTCGACGCCAGCTTCTCCTTCATCTACAGCCCGCGTCCCGGCACGCCGGCGGTGGAACTGCCCGACGACACGCCGGCGGAGGTCAAGTCGACGCGCCTGATGCGCCTGCAGAAGCGCATCGACGAGCAGGCCTTCGCCATCTCGCAGGCGATGGTTGGCACGGTGCAGCGCGTGCTCGTCGAAGCCCATGCCAAGAAGGATGCGCTGGAGCTCGCCGGCCGTACCGACAACAACCGCGTCGTCAATTTCGCCGGCAACGAGCGCCTGATCGGCCATTTCGTCGATGTGCGCGTCGTCCACGCATTTCCGCACAGCCTGCGCGGCGAGATCGTCGTCATATGAACGCCGCCCGGCCGCTGGACCTGACGCTGCACCCGGTCGACAACGAGCGGCTGGCGAATTTCTGCGGTCCGCTCGACGAGAACCTGCGCCAGGTCGAGACGGCCTACGATGTCACTATTTCGCGCCGCGGCGAGCGCCTGCGCATCGGCGGCGACCATGCCCAGGCGCGGCTGGCGCAGCAGGCGCTGCAGCACTTTTACGAACTGGCAAAGGCGCCGCTGTCGCTCGACGATATCCAGTTGGGTTTGGTGGAACTGCGCGGTCAGGTCATCCAGCCGCCTATCGGCCTGCTGACGCGCAAGTCCGATCTTCACGGCCGTACGCCGAACCAGGTGAAGTATTTGCGGCAAATACAGGAACACGACATCACCTTCGGCATCGGCCCGGCCGGCACCGGCAAGACCTATCTCGCGGTGGCCTCCGCCGTCGACGCCTTCGAGCGCGACATGGTGCAGCGCATCGTCCTGACGCGCCCGGCGGTCGAGGCCGGCGAGCGCTTGGGTTTTCTGCCCGGCGACTTGGCGCAGAAGGTCGATCCCTACCTGCGGCCGCTCTACGACGCGCTCTACGACCTCATGGGTTTCGACAAGGTGGCGCGCATGTTCGAGAAGCAGGCCATCGAGATCGCGCCGCTCGCCTACATGCGCGGACGCACGCTCAACCACGCCTTCATCATTCTCGACGAGGCGCAGAACACCACGCCCGAGCAGATGAAGATGTTCCTCACGCGCATCGGCATCGGCGCCAAGGCCGTCGTCACCGGCGACGTGACGCAGACCGATCTGCCCAGGGGCCACAAGTCCGGCCTCGTCGAGGCGCGGCGCATCCTCGGCGACGTGCGCGGCCTGGCCTTCACCGACTTCGATGCATCCGACGTGGTGCGCCACCCGCTGGTGGCGCGCATCGTCTCCGCCTACGAGAAGCATGGCAAAGAGCAGCAGTAAGCCGAGCCTGTCGCTCAGCGTGCAATATGCCTGTAACGATCCGGCGTTACCCTCGCGGCCTTTCGTGCGCCGCTGCGTGAGCGCCAGTTGTGAGGCTCCAGCCCAGGTGACGGTGCGCTTCGTCGACGCCGAGGAAGGCCGCGCGCTCAACGCGGCCTACCGCCACAAGGACTACGCCACCAACGTGCTGTCGTTTCCCTACGCGACCGATCCCGACGCCGTCGGCGACCTTGCGATCTGCCTGCCCGTGGTGCTGAAGGAGGCGCAGGCGCAGGGCAAGGCGGCCGCGGCCCACTTCGCCCACTTGATCGTGCATGGTATGCTGCATCTGCAGGGTTACGATCACGAGGCCGGCCCGCAGGAGGCGGCGCGCATGGAAGCGAAAGAGCGCGAAATCCTGGCCCGGCTCGGCTACCCCGATCCTTATTGAACAAGCTCCTTGCGCATGGACCCCTCCCCTAGTCGACCGACCCTGCTTGAGCGTCTTTCCGCGCTGCTGATGCGCAAACCCGAAGACCGCGAACAACTCCTCGGCCTCCTGCGCGGCGCCTTCGAACGCAACCTGCTCGACTCCGACGCCCTCACCATCATCGAGGGGGCCATGCAGGTATCCGACATGCAAGTGCGCGACATCATGGTGCCGCGCGCCCAGATGGACGTCGTCGACATCGCCGAAGACCCGGAAAAGATCGTCGACATCGTCATCGAGGCCGCGCACTCGCGCTTCCCCGTCATCGGCGAGAACCGCGACGACATCATCGGCATCCTGCTGGCGAAGGAACTGCTGCGCTATTTCTCCGGCAAGGAATTCGACTTGCGCGACAGCCTGCGCCCGGCGGTGTTCGTGCCCGAGTCGAAGCGCCTCAACGTGCTGCTGCGCGAGTTCCGCGCCTCGCGCAACCACATGGCCATCGTCGTCGACGAATACGGCGGCATCGCCGGGCTGGTCACCATCGAGGACGTGCTCGAACAGATCGTCGGCGACATCGAGGACGAATACGACTTCGACGAGACGGCGGACAACATCGTGCTCGACAACACCGGACGCTACCGCGTCAAGGCCACCACCGAGATCGCCGATTTCAACGCCGCATTCGGCACCGCCTTCTCCGACGAGGCGTTCGACACCGTCGGCGGCCTGGTCATCCACCAGCTCGGCCGCCTGCCAAAGCGCAACGAGACGGTGCAGCTCGACGGCCTGCGCGTCCAGGTGCTGCGCGCCGACAGCCGGCGTGTGCACACGCTGCTGGTCGATCCGCAGCGCGGACTCAAGCTCGCCGCCGAATGAGGCGCCGGCCGCTCGCCGCTTTTGCCCTCGGCGCGGCGACGGTGGCGGGCTTCGCGCCGTTCGGCATTTTCATCCTGCCGTTCCTGACGCTGGCGTGGCTGCTGCGCGCCTGGCGCGATGCCGCGCCGGCGCGGGCGGCGCTGCTCGGCTATGCCTGGGGGCTGGGTTTTTTCCTCGCCGGCGTGTCCTGGGTCTATGTCAGCCTAAAAGTCTTCGGCGGCATGCCGATGCCGCTGGCGGCACTGGCGACGTTGCTGTTCTGCGCCTTGCTGGCCGTCTTTCCGGCTGCCGCCGGCTACGGCTTCGCGCGGCTGCGCAGCGGCGCGGCCGGCCGCGACGCCCTGCTCGCCGCCGGCCTCTGGGCGCTCGCCGAATGGCTGCGCGGCTGGGTGCTCACCGGCTTCCCCTGGCTCATCCTCGGCTACTCGCAATCGCCGCCGAGCCCGCTGGCCGGTTTCGCGCCGGTGCTCGGCGTCTACGGCATCGGCCTGCTCGTCGCGCTGGCCGCCGCCTTGCTCGCCACGGGCACGCGCCGCGAGCTGCTGCCGATCGCGGCATTCGCCGGCGTCGGCTTCGTCTTGCACGGCATCGCCTGGACGCAGCCTGTGGGCGCGCCGCTGACGGTCGCGCTGCTACAGGGCGACATCCCGCAAGGACTCAAGTGGGATCCGCAGCGCGCCACGCTCTCGCTCGAAACCTACGCCGCGCTCGCCCATGGCCATGCGGCGGACTTGACCGTGCTGCCGGAAACCGCCGTTCCCCTGTTCTTCGACGAGACGCCGCGCGAACTGCTCGCCGATCTCACCGAGCATGGTCCGGCCCTGATCGGCGTCGCCGTGCGCATGCGGCAGGATGGGATGGTCGGCGGCTACACCAACGGCGCTGTCGCCGTCAGCCGCCGCGGGGCGGCGGACTTCGACGTCCAGGCCTACGCCAAGCGCCATCTCGTGCCGTTCGGCGAATACGCGCCGCCCGGATTTTCCTGGTTCTTCCGTCTTGCCAGCATTCCGATGTCGGACTTCACGGCGGGGCCGCCGCGGCAAGCGCCGCTCGCCGTCGCCGGACAGAAGATCGCCCCCAACATCTGCTACGAGGACTTGTTCGGCGAGGAGTTGATCCGCGCGCTGCCGGCGGCGACGCTGCTGGTGAATATGTCCAACACCGCCTGGTTCGGCGATTCGCTGGCGCAGCCGCAGCACCTGCAAATCGCGCGCATGCGCGCCATGGAAACGGGGCGGCCGATGCTGCGCGCCACCAACACCGGCATGACCGCCGCCATCGCTCCCGACGGCGGCGTCGCCGCCGTGCTGGCGCCATTCAGCACCGGCGCGCTGGTGGTCGAAACCCAAGGCTATGCCGGCGCCACGCCCTTCGTGCGCTACGGCAACACCGCGGCGGTGATGCTGGCGCTCGCGGCCTGCCTGCCGGCGCTGCTGCGGCGCAAGATAGCGCGGTCAGCGGATTCCCTTATACTCTAGGCCGGTTTTCCCCGCAGCAGACGACATGACCTTTCCGACCATCGAGTGGACGCCGGCGCTGGCGATCGGCGACCCGGCGATCGATCGCCAGCACCAGAAGCTCTTCCGCCTCGCCGCCGATATGGTCAGCGACCGCGACCAGGTGCGCGCGATGCGCACGCTGGCGGCGCTGAGCGAATACGTCATCGTCCATTTCCGCGACGAGGAGAAGTTGCTCGAAGAAATCGGCTATCCCGAACTGGCGGCGCACAAGAAGCTGCACGACGATTTCCGCGCCCGCCTGGCGAAGCTCTACGCCAATGCCGGGGGCATGACGCTCGACCAGATCGCCGAGGAAGTCCGCCTGCTCATCAACGAATGGCTGACCAAGCACATCATGGTCGTCGACCGCGAATACGCCAAATACCTGGCGAAGTGAGCCGCTTGGCGTCGGCTGGGAATCCGCGCCTTTCCCTGTAAAATCGCGATTTTGCGAATTTGCGGGACTTTTCATGGCGGCAGCGAAACCGACGTTCCAAGAGATCATTCTCCAATTGCAGCAATTTTGGGGCAAGCAGGGCTGCGCGTTGCTGCAGCCCTACGACATGGAAGTCGGCGCCGGCACCAGCCATACGGCTACCTTCCTGCGTGCGCTCGGCCCCGAGCCGTGGAAGGCCGGCTACGTGCAGCCCTCGCGCCGGCCGAAGGACGGCCGCTATGGGGAGAATCCGAACCGCATGCAGCACTACTACCAGTACCAGGTGGTGCTGAAGCCGGCCCCGGCCAACATCCTCGAACTCTATCTCGGCTCGCTGGCGGCGCTGGGTTTCGACCTCAAGCAGAACGACATCCGCTTCGTCGAGGACGACTGGGAGAACCCGACGCTCGGTGCCTGGGGCCTGGGCTGGGAAGTCTGGCTCAACGGCATGGAGGTCACGCAGTTCACCTATTTCCAGCAGGTCGGCGGCATCGACTGCAAGCCCATCACCGGCGAAATCACCTACGGCCTCGAGCGCCTGGCGATGTACCTGCAGGGCGTCGAGAACGTCTTCGACCTGGTGTGGACCGAAGGACTGACCTATG
>DAIEEM010000345.1 GCA_027325905.1 Rhodocyclaceae bacterium | reverse complement strand
CGGCGTCTCCAGCCTGCCGGCGATTCACGGCATGGCGGACGACCGCGTCCATGTTCTGGTCGACGGCATGAACCTGATGCCGGCGTGCCCCAACCACATGAACTCGCCGCTTTCGTACATCGACCCGACCAATGTCGCGAGCGTCGAAGTGTTCGCCGGCATTACGCCGGTCAGCGTCGGTGGCGACAGCCTCGGCGGGACGGTGCTGGTGAATTCGGCCGAACCGGAATTCGCCGGGGCCGGACAGGGCACCCTGTTCAAAGGCCAGGCGGGCACCTTCTACCGCAGCAACGGCAACGCCAGCGGCGCCAACCTCGACGCGACGCTGGCGGGCGAGAACGTCAGCCTGAGCTACAGCGGCGCGACCGTGAAGTCCGACGACTATACGGCGGCCAAGGACTTCAAGCCGGCGTGGACGCCGACGGACGGTCGCTCCGACAAGGCCGGCAACGTCGTGGAATCGACCGCCTACAAGGCGGAGAACCAGTCGTTCGGCGTGGCGCTGCGTAACGACAATCACTGGTTCGAATTGAAATACAGTCTCCAGCACATCCCTTACGAGGGCTTCCCGAACCAGCGCATGGACATGACGCAGAACGACAGCACCCAGTTCAATTTCCGCTACAAGGGGCAGTATCAGTGGGGTACGCTGGAAGCGCGGGCCTACGATGAGAATACCGAACACAAGATGGATTTCGGCGACGACAAGCAGTACTGGTATGCCAGCCTGGCAGCCTGCCAGGCGGCGGGCTTCGTGCTCGGCACCAACTGCGCGGCCGGCATGCCGATGAATACCGAGGGCAAGAACACCGGCGCATCGCTGAAAGCCGACATTGCCTTGTCCGAGCGGGACATCGTCCGTCTCGGCGGCGAATACCAGCGCTATCGCCTGAACGACTGGTGGCCGCCTTCCGGCAAGAGCATGTGGCCCAGCACCTTCTGGAACATCGACGACGGCCAGCGCGATCGCGCCGGCGTCTTCGCCGAATGGGAGGCGCGCTGGAATCCGCAGTGGCTCAGCCAACTGGGACTGCGCAGCGACACGGTGGACATGAATACCGGCACGGTGAGCGGCTATAGTCCCGCCTACAATACGGACGCCACCCGTTTGAACAACGGTAACCGAGCGATGACCGACCACAACTGGGATCTGACCGCTCTTGCCCGCTACACTCCGGACGCCACCCAGACCTACGATGCCGGCTACGCGCGCAAGACCCGCTCGCCCAACCTCTACGAGCGCTACAGCTGGTCGACGGGCTGCATGGCGATGGTGATGAACAACTTCGTCGGCGACGGCAACGGCTATATCGGCAATCTCGATTTGAAGCCGGAAGTCGCCCATACCCTGAGCGCGACCGGCGACTGGCACGATGCGGCAAACGAGCAATGGGGCTTCAAGGCGACGCCGTACTACTCGCAGATCGACAATTACATCGACGCGCGCCGCTGTCCGACCAGCCTGGGCGGAAGCTGCAGCGCCGCAAACCTGACCAACACCACCGGCTTCGTTTATCTGCAATACGTCAACCAGTCGGCCCGTCTCTACGGTATGGACATCTCGGGCCATCTGCCCCTGGCGAAAACCGGCGATTACGGCAGCTTCACCGCGACCGGCGTGCTGAGCTACGTCCGCGGCAAGAATGGAACGACCGGCGACAACCTCTACGACATCATGCCGCTGAACGCCAGGCTGGCCGTGGCGCAGCGGCTCGGCAACTGGAGCAATACCGCGGAGCTTCAGGTGGTGGCCGCCAAGACCGACGTCTCCCAGGTTCGCGACGAGGTCAGGACCGGCGGCTATGCGCTGGTTAACCTGCGCGGCAGCTACGAATGGAAGCAGGCAAGGCTCGACGTCGGCCTCGACAACCTTTTCAACCGCTTCTACAACCCGCCGCTGGGCGGCGAGTATGTCGGGCAATGGAAGACGATGTCGATGGCGGGCACGCCGTACGGCGTGCCCGTACCCGGCATGGGGCGCTCGATTTATACGGGCGTGAACGTCAAGTTCTGAATCCGGCGGGCGTGCCGCGCTCGGCGGCGGCGCGCCTCAGTCGTCGCCGAGGAATTGCCGCAGCGAGAGCATCGCGCCGAGTCCACCGAGGCCGGCCGCCAGCGCGACGAGCAGCAGCGAGTCGCCGCGGGAGAGCGGCGCCAGCGCGAAGTCGACGCCGTAGAGCCGGGCGAGTTCGCCCACCGGGCCGGCGAGTTGGAGCGTGGCGAGCCAAACGATCGTCCAGGCGACCAGGCCG
>DAIEEM010000343.1 GCA_027325905.1 Rhodocyclaceae bacterium | reverse complement strand
GGCATCGACACGCAAAGCAACAACGGCGTCGATACGGCCAAGGTCACAGTCTATGCCGTGAACAGCAGCGGCAATTTCACCACCACCTACAAAGGCGCGGTGCTGAGTTCGAGCTTTCTCGACAGCGGCTCGAACGGCCTGTTCTTTACCGATCTGACGATACCGCGCTGTTCGATCTCGACCGGCTTCTACTGCCCGGCCGCGACGCTGTCGCTGTCCGCGACCAACACCTCGGCCAACGGCGCCGCCAGCGGCCCGGTGAGCTTCACCGTGGAGAACATGCAGGCGCTCGATCCGAGCATCCGGGCGGCCTCGGTCGGCGGCAGCATCGGCCGCGGCACGCGCAGCCGCGCGTTCGACTGGGGCATGCCCTTCTTCTACGGGCGCACCGTGTTCGTCGCCATCGACGGCGCCGCGACCCTGCACGGCAGCGGACCTTACTGGGCCTATTGAGCATGCGCGGCAACTGCCGCGTCCCGCGATCAGGCATACTTGCTCCGAACCGACGGAGCAAACAGCCATGATCGAACGCAAGCAGCGCATTGCGCTGCGCGACCTGAGCACCCTGAACGCCGAGGACGCCGACACCGCGGCCAAGAACCGCGTCGGCGGGCGCGACCTCAATCTGTTTCGCGCGATGATGAACCATCCCAAGCTGACGCGGCGCTGGACCGTGTTCGCCGGCCACGTGCTGCAGAAGCAGACCCTGCCGCCGCGCGAGCGCGAATTGCTGATCCTGCGCATCGGCTGGCTCAACCAGTCCGAATACGAATGGGCGCAGCACGTCGAGATCGCCAAGAGGAGCGGCCTCGACGGGGCCGAGATCGAGCGCGTCAAGCAGGGCCCCGGCGCGGGCTGGAGCGCGCACGAAGCCGCGCTGCTGCAGGCGGCCGACGACCTGTACGAGCGTTCGGTGGTGTCCGATGAAACCTGGGCGGCGCTCGCATCGAGGTATTCCACCGAGCAGATGATGGACGTGGTGTTCACCGTGGGGCAGTACAACCTCGTCTCCTGGGCGCTGAACAGCTTCGGCGTGCCGCTGGACGATTTCCTGCCCGGCGCAGCGAAGCAATGAATCGAAGCAGCGGCATGTACCAGCTCTACTATTACCCCGGCAACGCCAATCTCGCGCCGCATATGCTGCTGGAGGAAATCGGCGCGGATTACGAACTGGTGCTGGTCGACCGCAGCAGGAACGAACAGAAGAGCGCCGCCTACCTCGAGCTCAATCCGGCCGGCCGCATCCCGGTGCTGGTCGACGCCGACTTGGTGCTCTACGAATCGGCGGCGATCTGCCTGCATCTGGCCGACCGCCATCCCGCGGCCGGGCTGGCGCCCGCGCTGGGGAGCGACGAGCGCGCCCATTTCTACAAGTGGCTGATGTACCTGACCAACACCGTACAGGCCGAGCTCCTCGTCTACTTCTATCCCGAACGCCTGGCCGACGAGGCGGCCGCGGCGGCCCAGGTCAAGGCGCATGCCGAGAGCCGCATCGGCGCCATGCTCGATCTCATCGAGGCGGCGCTGGCCGCGGGCAGCGGTCCGTTCCTGCTCGGCGCACAGTACCGCGCCGTCGATGCCTATCTGCTGATGCTGTGCCGCTGGACGCGCAACCTGCAGCATCCGGCGCGCGCGCGCCCGCGGCTCGGCCGTTTTCTCGACACGGTGATGGCGCGAGCGGCGACGCAACGGGCCTTCGCCAAAGAGGGCATCGCCGCGCCGTTTTACTAGGACGCCGTAACGACAGTACTTTGTTGCGGACTCCGAGCGGCAGTCCTCACGACTTCGCCGCGAGCCCGCCGTCCACGCTGAAGTACACGCCGCTGGTGTAAGACGAGCGCGGCGAGGCGACGAAGGCCACGGTCCAGGCGATCTCCTCCGGCGTCGCCGGCCGGTCGTAGGCCATGCCCTTGAACATCTCCGCGTAGCGGCTTGCATCGCCGAGCTTCGCCGCCGCCATCTGCTTGGTGAGCGACAAGAGGCGCTCGGTCGCGACCGGCCCCGGGCTCACGCCGACCACGCGTATGCCGTCCGCAGTCGAGACGCCG
>DAIEEM010000325.1 GCA_027325905.1 Rhodocyclaceae bacterium | reverse complement strand
GCCCAGGTCAGGAGCAACCTCGACGTTATCGTCAGTGAAAGCGAACGCTTGACGCTGCTGATCAACGATGTTCTGGACAGCGCCAGGCTCGATGCCGGAAAGGTCGAATGGCATCCGTCCGCCCTCGCGGTGGCGCCGCTCCTGGAGCGCGCCGCCGCCGTCACCGCCGCGTTGGCGGCACAAAAAGGGTTGACCTTGTCCTGGCAGGCCGAAACGGGTCTGCCGCAGATTGCGGGCGACGAGAACCGCCTGATGCAGGTCTTGGTCAATTTGATTTCCAACGCCGTCAAGTTCACCGCGCGCGGCAGCATCGGCTTGAATGCCGAACGGCAGGAAGCCTTCATCCGCTTTTGCGTGCGGGATACGGGCATCGGCATCGCCCCGGAAAACCAGGGGAAGGTATTCGACAAGTTCAGGCAGATCGGTGACACGCTTATCGACAAACCGCAAGGTACGGGCCTGGGATTGTCGATTTGTCGGCAGATCGTCGAGTACCACGGCGGCGAGATATGGCTGGAATCGGAACTCGGTGCGGGCACCCGCTTCTTCTTTACCGTACCGATCGTTCGACAAGAAGACTGAGGCATACATGCAGGAGGAGACCAGATGGCCGCAACGACGCTCGGAGCTACGTGCCGACCCACAACGACAAGTTCGCCAAAACACCGGTCGGCAACTACGAAGCGGATCTGCTCAACGGCCGCAGTAAGCGCATCTTCGACGACCGTACCGGCAGCCGCTGCGGTTCGAACACCAAGAAGATGCTGCTGCAAACCTACAAGCGCGACACCGGCGAGATCATGCATGACCTGTCGGTGCCGATCTACGTCGGCGGCCGCCATTGGGGCGGTTTCCGCATGGGCTACAAGGCCGCGTGACGCGCAGTGAAGTCGGCAGCGGCCATTGCGCGAACCGCGGCTTGCGACCGCAACAAACATGCCGAAGCCATTCTCCAGGATGGGACGCTCATCGCGGAGAGATCGACAACATTAAGGGACTCATGATGAAAAGCATAGGATTCAAACTCGGGCTGGCCAACCTGTTGCCGCTGGTGATACTGGTGATCCTGGCGACATTGACCGTGATCGGCAAAAGGGCGGACCTCATGGATGAGCGCAAGCTCAAGACCCGTCATCTCGTGGAAGCGGCTTATGGCGTGCTCGACTATTACCAGCAGCAGGAAAAGCTGGGGGTGCTGTCGGGCGACGATGCCCGCAAGGCGGCGGCGGCGGTGATCAAGACATTGCGCTACGAGGGCAAGGAGTATTTCTGGATCAACGATCTGAGCGCCCCGGTGCCGAAGATGGTGATGCATGCGACCGTGCCCAGCCTCGACGGCAAGGTCCTGGACATGGCGAAGTTCAACTGCGCCACCAGCATGCAGAACGGCATCGACGGCCCGGTGGAGCCGACCGATGGCAAGATGAACCTGTTCGTCGCCTTCAACACCGTGGCGAACAAGGCGGGCCAGGGCTATGTGACCTACCAGTGGCCCAAGCCCACGGAAGGCGGTGGGACGACCGCCGAGACCTTCCCGAAGCTGTCCTACGTGAAGAAATTCGAGCCATGGGGCTGGGTCATCGGGTCCGGCATCTACGTCGACGACATCGATGCCCTCTACCGCAGGCAGGCATGGCGTTCCGGCCTCGTCGTCCTGCTGCTGGGCGCGACCCTGTATGCCGTGTCGACCTTCATCGCGCGCGGCATCGCGCGCCCGATCGCCGCCGCCGCGCGGGTCATGGGCGAAATCGAGGCCAGCGGCGATCTGCGGAGCCGGTTGCCGGAAGGCGGCGGCACCGAGGTCCTGGGCATCGCCAAGGCGTTCAACAAACTGCTCGACCATTTCTCCGGCTTCATGCGCATGGCCGGCACCAGCGGCAACCACATGGCGACGCTGTCGGAGCAGATGGACGGTTCGTCCGGGCGCCTGGAACGGGCGATTAGCGACCAGAACGGCTTCGTCGCGGCGACCTCGGCGGCCGTCGAGCAGTTGACCGTCGCCATCGACGCCATTCGCGATACATCGGGCGGCGTGCGCCGCGAGGCGCAGGAAAGCCTGCAACGGGCGGAGAACGGCAGCCGGAGCGCCGACGCGCTCGCCGAGCGCGTAGTCTCACTCGACCAGGCTTTCGACGCCATCGCTGCCGCCGCCGAAGACTTTGCGACCAGCGCCGGCGCCATCAGCGCGCTGACCCAGCAGGTGCGCGAAATCGCCGACCAGACGAACCTGCTCGCGCTCAACGCGGCCATCGAAGCGGCGCGCGCGGGCGAGCAAGGACGCGGCTTTGCCGTCGTCGCCGACGAGGTACGGAAGCTGGCTGAAAAGTCGTCCCAATCGGCCGCGGAGATCGACGGCGTCACCCACACGCTGACCCAGCATTCGGGGCAGGTGGTCGCTACCATCGCCGACAACCGCCGCCATCTCGAAGCGAGCCGCGATACCCTGGCGGAAACGCGCGCCGTTCTCGATGCCACGACCAAACTGGTGGCAAGAACTTCCGACGGCATCGCCGACATCGCCGATTCGATCCGCGAGCAGGCCGCCGCCGCTGCCGACATCGCCAAGAACATGGAGCATGTGTCGGCGATGACGGACGAAACGCGGCAGATTGCAGCCGACAACGCCGGCGTTGCCCAGCAGGCCGCCGCAACCGCCGCAGAAATTCACCAGGCGATTTCGCGCTTTCAGGTCGGGTAGCTTGCCGCGGCACCTATTCCGAGCGCAGCGCTTCGAGCGGGTCGAGCAGTGCCGCGCGCCGCGCCGGCAGGACGCCGGCCAGCAGGCCGATGACGACGGCGGAGAGTTCGGCGGCGATGGCGAACGACCACGGCGTATGCACTGGCAGGGCCGGCAGCGCGAGCTTGATGAGGCCGGCGATCGACCAGCCCAGCGCCAGGCCCGCCGTGCCGCCGATGGCCGCCAGCAGTGTCGCTTCGCCGAGGAATAGCAGCAGGATACGGCGGCGCGTGGCGCCGATGGCGCGCAGCAGGCCGATCTCGCCGGTGCGTTCCGAGACCGCGATGGTCAGTATCGTCAGGATGCCGACGCCGCCGACCAAGAGCGAGATGGCGCCGATGGCGCCGACGGCGAAGGTGATGGTGTTGAGCACGGTGCCGAAGACCTCGAGCATCTTCTGCTGCGGCGTGATGGTGAAGTCCTCGCGGCCGTGGCGGGCGACGAGGATGCGGGTGATGCCTTCGATGACGTCGCCGAGCGGCGCGGTCGGTTCGTAGGTGAAGTGGATTTCCTGCAGGCTTTCGCGGTTGAACATCTCGAGCGCGCGGCCGACCGGGATATAGACGGTGTCGTCGAGGTCGAAGCCCAGCACCTGTCCCTTCGGCGCCATGATGCCGATGACGCGGTAGCGTTCGCCGCCGATGCGCATGCGCGCGCCCAGCGGATTCGCGTCGCCGAACAGTTCCGTCGCCACGTTGGCGCCGAGGACCACTTGAGCGCGGGCGCTGCGCGGATCGTCGTCGGGCAGAAATTCGCCGGCCGCCACCTTCATGCGCAGCGTATCGGTGAAATGGTGGCCGACGCCGTACAGCGTGACGCGGCGCGAGCGGCTCAAATGCTCGACGTCGGCGTTGCCCTGGATGACTGGATCGACGAACTGGACGTAGGGCGCGCGGCGCAGCGCGAGGGCATCGTCGATCGACAGCGGCCGCGAAGTGTTGATGGCGCCGAGCGAGCCGCCGTGCGTGGTGGTCTTGCCCGGCGCGATGCCGATCAGGTTGGTGCCGAACTGCGTGAACTCGTCGATGACGAACTGGTGCAGGCCTTCGCCGATGCTGGTGAGCAGGATCACCGAGGCGATGCCGACGGCGATGCCGAGCGAAGTCAGGAAGGTGCGCAGCCGGTGCGCGGTCAGCGACAGCAGGGCGAAGCGGATGAAGTCGTCGAGTCTCATCGCGGTTCCTCTCCGGCGCGCGGCGCCGGCACATTCGCTCGATGTCGGCGCGCGCCAAGGGCAGCGGGTGTCCGATTCCCTCCATGTCCTCCGGGCCGAAAAAGCGCCGGCCCTCCCCCTTTACTTCCGGGAATCGGACACCCGCTGTCCTTGGCGGGGAACCACCGAGGGTTCCCGATCGGGCCGGTGGGGCGCTCTGCGGAGCGGAAGTAAAGGAGGAGGCGCCGGCCTTTTGGCGCCGGGGGACATGGAGCGCAGCAGAGCACACCACCGGCCCGATCGCGCTCATCCGTACGAATGACGGTATCGTTCATGCTAGCGTCGTGAAAGTGCCTGTACGGGATCGAGCCTAGCCGCGCGTCGCGCCGGCGCGACCGAGAACAGGATGGATGTCGCCACGGCCGTCAGCGGCGCGGCGATCAGCGCCCACCACGGCGGGCTGAA